>JAKOOI010000435.1 GCA_022701475.1 Weeksellaceae bacterium | reverse complement strand
CGCAGTACATCAACTGCGGGATTTTTGTTTTTCTACGATTAATTACGGCCCGCCCGTATGGGATTTACACCGGCTGTCATTATAACATCGGACTGAAGTCTAAGTTGCACTCAGGTAAATCCGATCTTATTTGATTTATATTCACAGTTATTAAATATAAAATTAAAGCTATTCGATCACGATGTAAATAGAATGAGAAAAGATTCTGTCCGATCATTACTCGTTCTGATCCTGTTTTGAAGAAGAAATTTCCGGCTTCCGGCTTCTTTTTCCCAACCTTTTCAACCCGGTCGCGATTCAAGATCACATTAAATGAGTTGCATCAATCAATAGCGTCGGGCTTCAGCCCGACGTCACTATAGCGGTATCAGCTGATGCCGAACCGCATTGATGTTACTGTACTTTTTTGTACCGAATATAGTAACTGTCATCAAATTCCACCGGCGTGTTTTTCTTCAGCTGCACACGCTGCCACTGATCAGAAGGGCTGATGGTCTGGCTGCCGTTTACCCGCACCGGAAGCTTCAGATTTTTCACACTGTTCGTGTACCGGAATTTCAGGGTATCTCCGTTCTGCTCATATTCCAGCACCGGGACTTTTACGGTCCGAAGGTATTGGGTAAAGATGGAGGAAAGATCGATGCCTGATTTTGCCGAGAGATAATCTTCCACCTGCCTGGTAGTAACGGTCTGGTGGTAGAAATCCTTATTCAGGCCTCTCAGGATCTGCCGGAATTTTTCATCGTCGTTGATAATCCGGCGGATGGTGTGCAGCATGCTTGCCCCTTTCGGATACATATCGCCGCTTCCTTCGTTGCGGACCCCGTATTTTCCGATGATGGGAATGTCATTCTGTATACCGTTCCTGATTCCTACCGCATACAGATCCGCGGATTTTTTATCCATGAACCTTTCAGTAAAGAGGACTTCGGAATAATTGGTAAAGCTTTCGTGGATCCACATATCTGCCTGGTCTTTAGCCGTAATGTTGTTGGCAAACCATTCATGGCCGCTTTCATGGATGATGATAAAATCCCAGTTCAGCCCGACCCCGGTTCCCGATAAATCCCGCCCCAGGTAGCCATTCTGATAACCGTTTCCGTAGGCAACGCTGCTCTGGTGTTCCATCCCGAGATAAGGGGAATCAACCAGCTTGTAGGAATCTTCGTAAAAAGGATACGGCCCGAACCAGTATTCAAAGGCAGAAAGCATAGGCTTTACCTGCTGGAACTGTTTTTTTGCCTTCTCCAGGTTGTAGTCCAGGACCCAGTAGTCAAGATCCAGCTTCCCTTTTTCCCCTTCATAGGTATCTTTGAAATTTACATATTTACCGATATTCGGAATGATGGAATAGGCATTGATAGGGTTGGTGACTTCCCAGGTAAAGACATTTTTGTCGTCTTTTGTTTCAAAAAGGATCAATCTTCCGTTTCCAACGCCTGTCAGCCCTTTCGGGGTAATAATTTTCATTCTGATCCCATTATCCGGCTCATCGCTCCAGAGATCCTTTACCGGAAGCCATACGGACGCGCCGATGCCTTCGTCGGCAACGCTCATCCATGGCCGGCCTTTTTCATCTTCCGCAAACACCCAGCCACCGTCCCACGGTGCATTTCTTGCAATGACCGGATTCCCGGAATAGGTAACCGTAATGGTATATTTTTCCCCTTTCCTGAAATTTTTTCCGGCTTTGATCCAGATAAAGTCACCGTCCTGCCGGGAATCCGAAACCGGGAATGAAGCCTCTACCTGATCCGCCTTCATCGGCTGCTGCAGATCGATCTGAAAGGTAGGAGCGGTAATGTCCCTGGTGATGGTAAAGCTGATGACATTGCTGCCTTTAATGCTTTTTTCCTTGAAATCAGGCTCTACTGAGAGGTCATATTTCTTTACATCCCAGAAATTCCGGAATTTTGTATCGGAACCTTTCAGCGTATCCTGTTTGGTAAAAACTTTATCCTGCCCGTAAGCAAGCCCTGCAACCAGCAGCAGGCTAAGCGGAAGCTTTTTCATATTCTGTCAATTATCTCCCAAAAATAGAAAATTAATCGGTGCCGGAAGCAAGACTATTCAAAATATCAGCTCTGCACGTTCCGGACTGATGATTGAAAACCGGGCGGAAGATTATGATGATGCCCTGAAACATCTGTATTGTATCAGGTCCGGGCTTTTAAAAATATCCCTTTCCGGAATATTATGAAAAGTTTAGCAATATACCGTGTAACAAAATCCGGAATTGACCAACTAACTTCCTATAAAGTAAAACCCAATGAAAAAAATTGCACTCAGCGCCGGTATTCTGACTGCCTTCGTTATGAATGCCCAATCGGTTAAAACCACGATTGACCTGGTAAATGTGAATAATGACCAGGTGGCCGTAACCATGGAATTCCCGAAAATGAAATCGGGAGATGTAAAATTCCACTTTCCCAAGACGGTTCCCGGAACCTATTCGGTAGACGACTACGGAAGATTTGTGGAAGGAATCAAATTTTTCGACAACAAAGGCAAAGAACTGTCTTTTACCAAAGTGAATGACAACACCTATGCCCTGAAAAATGCGCAGAACCTGAACAAAGTAACTTACCTGGTGAACGACAGCTTCGACGATGAAATGGATACTTCAAAACACAAAGCGGTATTCTCCCCTTCCGGAACGGATATCGAAGCCGGGAAGATCTACCTGATCAATACCCACGGTTTTGTGGGATACATCGATAATATGCAGGATGTCCCTTATCAGCTGGTGATCAGAAAGCCTGCGGACTTCTATGGCACCACCGCACTGGTAGACCAGGACAAATCCGACGCAACAGACACCTTCACCCTTGCCAATTATGCCAAGCTTACCGATTCCCCGCTGATGTATACCAAACCGGATTACATTACCTTCAACGCCGGCGGAATGGACCTTGTGCTCGGTGTCTATTCACCGTCCGGTAAGTACAAGGCTGCCGATTTCAAGGATAACCTGGAAAAAATGGTCATGGCCCAGAAGAAATTCCTGGGTGATATGAATACCAATAAAAAGTACGCCATCATGCTGTACCTGGCCGGTACGGAAGGCCCGCAGATCAAAGGTTTCGGAGCCCTTGAGCACCATGAATCCACCAGTGTGGTGCTTCCTGAAATGATGCCGAAGGAAGCCATCGATAAAACCCTTACCGACGTTGTTTCCCACGAGTTTTTCCATACCGTGAACCCGCTGAAAACCCATTCCGAGGAAATCCATTATTTCGATTATGCCGATCCGAAAATGTCGCAGCACCTGTGGATGTATGAAGGGGGAACGGAATATTTTGCCAACCTGTTCCAGATCCAGGAAGGGCTGATTACAAGAGACGAGTTCCTGCAGCGCATCAATGAAAAGATCACGAATTCAAAAAATTATAACGATACCATGCCTTTCACGGTGATGAGTAAAAACATCCTGAAAGACGAATACAAAGACCAGTACCGCAACGTGTATGAAAAAGGAACCCTGCTGGCCATGTGCCTGGATATCGAACTGCGGAAGCTTTCAAACGGCGAAACGGGATACCGCGACATGATCCGGAAATTATCCCAGCGGTTCGGCGAAAACAAGCCCTTCAAGGATGATAAGCTGATTGATGAGCTGGTAGCCGTTACCGGTTATCCTCAGATAAAGGATTTCTACAGTCAGTATATTGCCGGCAGCCAGCCGACACCTTATGCAAAATACCTGGAGATGGTAGGGGTAGAACTGAAAAAACAGGAAACCCCGCCGATTTTCTGGTTTATCAGAGATCCGAACCAGACCGGATTTGACGAAAAGGAGAACGCCTTTATATTCGATGAGAGCTCTGCCCTTTCACCTTTTTCGAAAAGCATCGGCTTCAGGATTACCGATAAAATCGTTGCCCTGGACGGAAAGACCATCAATGTCCAGAAGATCCAGGATTTCATCAATTATTCCAAAACCATCAAGGACGGCCAGAATGTAACCGTAACCGTACTGAGAAACAACGGCGGGAAAACGGAAAAAATCGATCTGAAAGGCAAGGCTATCCTGGATAAGATGTCCGTTGAAACCCTGCAGTTCAAAGCCAATCCTACCCCTGTCGAGCAGAAACTCCGGGACCAGTGGCTGACCGGCAGGAAATAACAAATGCTGAAAGCCTATAATAAATAAGTAAAGCGGAGCATGTTCTCCGCTTTTTTTATGCAGGCTGATTAATTTTCCGAACAAGGCAAATGGGCTCAAGACCATTTTATTGATGCTGTAGTCGTTTATCTTAAACTTAACAGGTTTAGACAGGAAATAATATTTATTTTAATATGATTCAAATTAAAAGACTGACTATTAAATCATTATGCACTATCCTTAGCGTCTGATTTTTATCCGATGTATAAATCCGTAAAACCGAATAATTAGAATTCAATACCCGTTTTAAAAAAGATACATAATAGGTTTGGGCTAAAGCCCGTCGTCATGCATTACCAGGTAAATGGGCTAAAGCCCATTTCTATTGATGTTATAGTCGTTTCATATTAAATTTCATTGTAAAAACTGAAACTATAACTTGTAAATAGGTGTTTATACATCACAAGGGTTCACCGCTGAAATCTTTCCCTGAGAACAAACCCCTCTGCCCCGTCTGCTGTTCTTATATGATACCAGGATCCTGTTGCGGCAAAAATATCTGCCTGTATTTTCTTGTTGACCGTAGCCAGCGTTTCATATGTTGTGCCCGGTCCTATCCGGACTGCAGTTCCTGCTTTAATAAACTTTCCATCAGGCACTTTCGCTGCCGTTACAGAAGGCTGTACCGGCCTTTTCTGGATATACGGATACGGATCCACGGCTCCGCCCGCAGTATAGGTCCCGAAATGAAGATGCGTAGGACCGCCTGCCGCATTGCCGGTATTTCCGATCCTGCCCAGGGTATCCCCGGCTTTCACCTGCTTTCCGCTTTCTGTCAGGATACTGTCGAGATGTGCGTAATAGTATGAATTTCCAAGAATGCCGTCCCGGAGCCAGACCTGCTTCCCGCCAAGCCCCTGGTTTCCGGTGCGCGTAATGAATCCTTCTGCTACAGCCACAACCGGGGTTCCGCGCGGGGCAAAGATGTCCACGCCTTCGTGGCTTCTTCCACCACCGTCGCGGCTGGCACCCCAGAAACTCTGCACGTCCCGGTTGCCTTTTCCCGCTACGGGAAATGAAACGGACGGCTGGGTGTATATCTTCAGTTCAAAACTCCCGCGGTATCCGATTTCAGGCTGGATGACGACTTTATGGAGGCCGGTTGCCTCCGTGAACCGGCTCAACTTTCCGTTTTCAAGAATTTGAGATTTTGATTTTTCCCACTCTATCCCCGGTTCTAAGACATTTACAAATATTTTGATCTGTGGTGCAACCCCTGTCGCTTCTACCAAAAGCTGATCCCCTTTTTTCAGTTCGAGCGAATACCCAACGGCTTCCTGTTTCGGCTGGTCAGCAAAGAAGGTGAAAGCATTGCTCTCTCCTATGGTAAGCCGGTTGGCGATGGCTGAAGAAAAACTGTTTTTCCATTGGGTCATTAAACTGTCGG
>JAKOOI010000424.1 GCA_022701475.1 Weeksellaceae bacterium | reverse complement strand
ATACTCATTGTATACGTAATAAGTATCGGCCTTATCGGTATCATTAATTATTTTTCTGACCAATACTACCTGGCCTTCCCCGTTTTTAAACTCAATGGTCACATTCCCATCTTCATCGGTAAGCGTATTTTTATACAGCTGGGCAGGTCCATAATTTGCGCCCTGGCTGAGAACCGATTGTGTAGCACCGTCCACCCACGTGGTGGCTGTTGTGTATTTCTTAACCGCATCCTGGACAATATTGGCATCGTAGCCGAAGCTTACCGGCTTATTGTCCCAGGCAGTGCCCACCTGTTTCTGCTGCATGATTCTATCCAGAGGTGAGTTTTCAAGGACTTTTTCAGCATAGATTTTTTCCGCTCCGTAGAGTTCAGGCTGCGTGGCATTAGTTAAAGGGGAAGTGTAAATAGCTCCGTTCTGCGTTCCCTGCTGGGGAACGGGAAGATAGTCTTTCACCTGTCTTCCGAAGCCATCGTATTCGATATGGCTTACCACATCTTTCCCTTGCGGAGATGCTTTCACGTTTACGATCTGCTTGGGCCTACCAAGACCGTCAAAATACTGTACGGTCTCAACCTGTTTTGCCGTGGAACTTGAAATGGTAACCGGCTCCAGGTAGGTTCTGGACTGGATATAATTTTCCGCAGGACTGGGTTGTGGCTGCGTCTGGGCATAAGCCAGGCCTGAAACCAAAAGGGCTCCTAGCGGGATTAATATTTTTTTCATCGGTATTAGTTTTTATAGTTGTATTTAAATTCCTTTAATAGTTTGCCTGTAGCATTGTCCTGCCTTACTTCCTTAAGCCTGTTGGCAGTGTCATAGAGATAAACCTCACGGATGCCGGATGGAGGTGTAATACTCCTTATACCTACCAGCGGATCGTAGGAATAGGTGGTAACCTGATAATTGGCTAAGCTTGTATGATTCCTGAAATTATCCAGTGCCAGTAGCAAAGCGGATTCGTCGTTATTCACCGCCGCCGCTGCATCTGCATTGGAAGTATTGACAATGGATGTGATTATGGACTGCGGGATGTCGGAAAACTTTGCTCCTGTTATTTTTGCAACAGGAAGCGTTTGATTGTATCCCCAAATGATTGTGGTACTTACGCCGTCTTTACCTGTAAACTGTTGAAGATTGCCTTTGTTGTCGTAAGAATCATACGTAACATCGGTGGAAGGGAGATTATTTTGAAGTTCATAGGATATTTCACTTTTTGGTAAAACCAGGCCTGATGTATGAGAATCAGCTTCTGCCTGAGAAACAGGATATAGAGTTTCTTGTCTCGAAGTTACTTTTCCTGTTAGATCTGCTGTATTATTTCTCTTTACAGTATTGATTTCCAAAGGAATACCCAACATGTTTTTTATTATCATCAAAGAATTATTTTTCTCAAATGCATACAGTAAATTGGTCTCCTGAATTTGTTGGTCAGGCATTTTCTCAGTCTTTTTAATAAGCATATTATTTACATCGCTGTAAAATTTTTTAACTTCACTTAAGACAGTCTGACCGTTTAAAAACTTTTTTATTGTATGTGTCGATAGGTAATTTTGATAAAAGTAAGATTTGGGAGTATTTACGTGAGCATTGGAAACATCATAGTAATAATGAAACTTATTAAACCTGCCTGTATCTTCATTGTAAGCAAAGTCCTGCTCCTCCAGCAATGTGCCTCCCTCATTGAATATCTTTTTATTATAGAGTTTTCCTCTTTCTATACTCAAATCTCCGGGCATGAGAAAAATATTTTGTACGATAGGCATCGGTGCATAGGTACCTTCAGTAAGTTGTCTGATATTGGAAGAAAAAATATCCGGACGATCTATATAAGTCGTAAAATAATCGATCTCAGAGCCTTTGCCAATGTAATTTTCTGTAACTTTTGCATAATTTATTACAGAGCCTTCATAAAGGTTTTTGGAAAAGCCTGACGACTGTACAAATCCAATCTTTTGATTCGTTTCTAAGGACCATCCTCCTGTTGTACAAAGAGTGTGATTGAACAGCGTTACGGGATTCTCACAAAACTGATTTGTGGTCAGACTCGTCATATAAAAATAATATCTTGGCCAGTCCATCAGTACACCTGAAGAAAGGTTGCTGTCATTGGAATAACTGAATTCTCTTGTATTTTCATTTTGCCCCTCATTAATATCTGTAATACTTTTTATTCTTGTACCTCCGCTGATACCATCTACGTCAAATAAAGATGGTAAAAATGCGCTTGTCGATCTTCTTTCCAACCTTTTGCTGTATACATGCGGCTCATAAATAAATGATGAAGACCCTTTAGTAGGATATTGTACACTTGATAGTGCATACATCTTAGAAAAGCTGAAATTTGGTTCACGAATATCTGATGTATAATTAAAATCTCCATTATTTTGATAGTCTGCACCTGGTGTCAATTTTGGAGAAAGGCTGTTGTCATTAGTTAATTTTCCGTTATAGAACCCCCAATAATCGAGCGCTCGGGTAGATGGGATCGGAGTATTTGATGAATTTGATGTATCATAATTCAATACATAAGGATTCTTCCCCTGTTCTTTTACGCTGGTAAGAAATATTCTTGGATATTGTGTATTAGGAACAGAATAGTTAAAATCAATTTTGTTCACCATGTTAGACTTATAATTTACTACAATATTGTCAATTTTTTTTTGTTTGAACTTATTATCTCCCGATGCTTGGGAATTATTAGAAGGATAATCTTCAAAAATGTTCAGATTTTTAAATATGTTATCCTGATCTGAGTAGTTAAAAATAATTTTGGTATCCTTAAATTCTATATTCGATAAATAAGTTTTTTTAGTGAGTGAATAGGTATTTCCTTGACCTACGGTTGAACTAGCCTCTACGTGAGCATAATAGCTACCATAAAAGGTTTCATTGCTTTGAAGAAATTTAGCATAGGAATTTACATGAATATTAAAATCAATAAATTTTTTTGTTTCCGCATAACTATGCCAGAAAGTACTGTCTTTGTTACAGAATTGAACAAAATTAGTTTGATCATCAAGATAATTATATTTTATTGTTTCACCATTCGGAAATTCGATTTTAGTAAGTTGCCAGGAATTAATAACCGGGCCTGCTCCGCCTCCGCTTGGAAGTCCACCAGCGCTGCCTCCTAAATATACAGAGTATTCAATATTTTTACTCTCACCACCAAAGTAGTATTTATTACCCTTTTCGTCAGTTATTTTAATTTCAGAGGAATACAATGGTGTACAATTCCCGGTATACTGCTGAGCATTCACCCCATCTAAATCAACTGCCAGTTTATGGGGTTCGTCAGTAATCACACGGATATCATTAGTTGAAGAGATGAAAAATTTTCCTGAAATTCCATTAAAATTAAAACTGTAAATATCAGAGGTAGTTTCAAATGGCGTATAAACATCATCGGGATTTCCTCTGAACCGCATTTCAAACATACTCTGGTTCGTATCAATACTTGCTCTAACTTTACCATTGTTATAATTAAAAATATCATTATCATTCGGCCTGCCTACAGGATTGTTGTTAAACTGTCTTAAACCAACTAATAATCCATGTTCAAAATGACCGGTTGATAAGTTCAAGGTTTGTGGTGAGCCGATTTGATCATCTGCCTCTCCTCTCACTTCCCTTGTAATTGCACCGCCTGCAATGAGCGACCAATTGAAGCCTACCAGCCCAGATTTTTTACTTGGTATAAAACCTGAAGCATTGTAGGCCAATGAAATTCCAATATTATTTCCATCTTGAGTTGGGATCGAGAGTAGTGGTATGCTTACATCCAACTCGCCAATACTTTTTTTTATGGGAATATTTCCATGCCGCGTAAAATCTGTTGCCTGAGGACTTTTTATATTATTTATGAACGATGTTCTCAGTTGGCCTGCAGATTGTGCACTTAGACATGCAGAACCTAATAGCAATGCTGGAATTATAATTTTCTTCATTTGTATTTATTTCTTAATCAATTTAGTGTTAGCAGTTTTGTTTTCATTGGTTTTAATTACTACCAGATACGCGCCCTGAATCAAAGCCTGTGTATTAATCTTAGTAACCTTATTCTTAGTTTTTTGTGATTGTAATTGCCTCCCTCCCATATCATAAAGTATGATTTCAGCTTCTGTAAAATCATATCCAACTTCCACATAAGCATACTCACTCACCGGATTCGGGTAAATCTTAAT
>JAKOOI010000404.1 GCA_022701475.1 Weeksellaceae bacterium | reverse complement strand
GTTAAGCCTATCAAAAGATTTTGGAGTTAGTAAATCTAACAGAGAATTAATAACGAAATTGATTAAAACATTTTAATTGAAAATTTGAGCTATTCTTGTTATGGTTGTAAAATATTTTCGCCTCAAGAATGGATAAAAATTGAGGTGTACAGGCGAAATCTATCGATTATCATTGTAATATTCGAGAAATGTTAATGATTTAATTTACAGGGATTTATAAGATTGGAGATGTGCAAAAGTAGTACAATTGTACTTTTAAATTTATTGTGAAATATTTTAAAATATTGTTTTTCAGGTGTTTAATGTGACGATTCGTGTGAAAAAGTAGAAAAAAAAGATGTTGCAGATCATATCCTGACCGTATTTTCTGTTGACTTCAATGAAAATTTCAATAATAAAGGCACCAGTTATGATTAGCTGGTGCCCTTTTATTTATGTAAACAGATAAGTTATACTTTGTTACCTGTTTATCAGTAGTCTTTAAATAGTCTTTAAATATAAACTCTGCAGTTCTTCAGCAGAAAAGTTCTTTGAAGGAAGGTGCTGAACCAGTTCTCCCTGCCTCATAATACCAATGTTTGTAGACACACTTACCGCATTGAAAATATCGTGAGTGGCCATCAGAATAGTACGGCCTTCCTTACCCAATTGGCGCACAATTTCTGTAAATTCAGCAGTAGCAATGGGATCGAGGCCGCTGGTAGGCTCATCAAGCAGCAATACCCTGGCATCTTTGGCTAAAGCAATCGCAATTCCTACTTTCTGTCGCATTCCTTTAGAATAACCACCCAGCGGACTGTTATGAGCGGTTTCCTGCAACCCGGTCCGGTACAATAATGCAGACAGTTCATCGCTTTTATAATTAAACCCGGCGATCTTTGAAAAAAAGTCCAGATTTTCAATTCCGGTAAGATTGGGATATAACAGTACCGTTTCCGGAATATAGGCCAGATGTTTCCTGATCTTTTGCGGATCCTTCTTTACTGAGATACTGTTGATGAATGCATCTCCTGAAGTGGCTTTAATAAGGCCCAGCAGGAGATTTATGGTCGTGCTTTTTCCGGCGCCGTTCTGTCCCAGAAGGGCGAAGATTTCACCTTCCTGAATTTCCAGATTTAATGATTGTAATGCTGTGAAGTCACCGTATTTTTTATGAAGATCAATTGTTTTCAGCATAATTTCCTGAATTTATTTTGTGAAAGAATAATGAGTATGATTATTGAAATGAAATAAGGCAGGAATATCTTCCAGGGGTTGATATTTCCTGAATCAGTAAAGGTTCTGACTGTCTGTTTCGTCCAGTCGATACTATGTGCGTTCTGGTTTGAAAAGATATAGGGATAAAAGTACAATCTTTGTTTCTCGTGGAATTTCTTCAGGGCTTCTGCGTAATTCAGCTGATTGTCCATACCCGTTTTTGCCAATGAACTTTGAGTAAGCTGGGTATGGATATTAGGCAGCAGGTATCCGAAATATTCGGCAGCATTATTGCGTTTTTGCATTTCAAGGTGATATTGCCTGGAAGATTCAGCTGATTCCACATCACCAAGATGCTGCATCGCATAATACCAGGTGTAGGAATAGCCGCTGCTTTCATCAATTTTATACCGGCTGAACTGAGGATAGATCTTGAAAAATTTCTGCATTGTCGGTGTCTTGGCTTCATCCCATTTATTATGATAGCCTTCACGCTGCTCGATTTGAGCTTTCAGGCCTTCTTTAGCAGGATAGATGTTTTGAATGATTAAATTTCCTGTCATTGGAACGATAAAATTGATAGATATCCAGAATATCACCAACGCCAGAGCATTCCATGATGAAGACTTCTGAAAACCAATGATCCATCTGCACAAAGCAAACCAAAAAACAATGTAAAGCAATCCGGTCAGAATAAAGATGAAAAACCAAATGCTCACAGGTATACCGGTATAAAATTTTGCAACTGCAATCAGCAGAATATACAGAACGCCGATTGCGACAAAACGGATCAGTAATCTGAAATCAATCAGTTTCCCCAGATTATTGCTTTGTACGGAAAGCAGTTTCCAGGTACCTTTTTCCTGATCCTCGGAGATCACATTATAACAGAATGCAATAATGACTAAGGGAAAGAGAAATACCAACACAAAGCTGAGATCAAAATTTCCCGCTGCGGCATTGGCCGGATTAAAAAAATCTGAATTGTTTTTCTGCTCTTCGAGATTTCGGATGGTTACGCCCCGGATGGATGGATTCAGGTCTCTCACCCCTATGTTCAGGGCAGCCATTTCTGGCATTTCATTTACCAGATTAAATTTTACATAATAGAGTAGAAGCCCTATGTCATCACTATGCAAAGCAATATTTCTATCCAGACTTTTTTTCTGGTAAGAGGCACTTTTAGATACGATATCTTCATTCCGGTCAAGAAATTTTTTACCGGTATATATGGAACCCAAGCCGGCAAGGAGCAAGATCAGCAATGAGATCATGTATGCCGTATTTCTGTAAAATTGTTTGTATAAGTAATGATTCATTTAGATAAGTTTTAGATTTTTCGCATTAAACTCTATTAGCACTACACACAGCAAAAGCCAGAAAATAATGGACGTAAGAGAAATGACCTGATCTGTAATGCTTTCATTCAATGAAGTAAATTCATATTTGAAATCAGGAAATTTTTGCCAGTTCTCTTTACTAACCACTGCCGGTTTTTCTCCGGGGGCAGGTTTTATATTGCTGATATTTTCAATCTGAAGGTCATTCATATGCTGGGCAAGCTTATACCGGTAGTTTTCTGACTGTTCCTGGAATTGCTGGTAAGAAAAGTAATCGGTTCCGGAAGCGGACATTGACAGATTCTTTATCGACATAACGGGGTTAAGAAAGCCAGATATTTCATTGAGCTTTTGTTGCCGGTCATATTTTAACCGGAGGGATTTCAGATGGCTGCCATAGATTGTAGAACTGATCCTTTCGCCTTCTTTCATCACAAAGCCGCCATAATTGATAGGAAGTTCATCTGTCGTTTTTACATTATACTTTGCAAGCAGGGAATCTTTGATGTGTTTAAAATGGGGATCATCAGGGTTATGACTGTCTCCTACCTTTAGAATATCTTTTTCCACGATGGTTTCAAAAGCAATCCTCGATGGGGTCGGATACAGATTTTGTGCTGAAAACTGGATGCCTTTCGGCAGAAAAATAACCAGCAGCAACCAGCATCCGATCAGGCTGATCAGTGCAGAGGAAGAAATTCTGCTATTGGCCGAGATCAGGACAGTTAATGTGCAAAAGAAAAAATAATAGATCATATAAGACGGCAGGATCACGATCAGCCTCACCAATATATCTGTTGCAGCAGCAGTGCCTGATAGCACAGCCGCAATGAAAATCACCGGTAGAACAGGAAGAAGAAAAAATAGTGAAAACTGCCATAAACCGATGATTTTCCCCCATATGATCTCTCTTTCCGAAGCACCCTGAACATTCAGGATCTTCAGTGTCGCATCCTCCCTTTCACGGACTACCAAAGCAAATCCCAGAAAGATAATGATCAGCGGAACGATGCTTTGAAGGATAAATGCGCTGGTAAACGAACCAAACCGGACCAGTACGCCGGAGCTTCCTGCCTCAGAAAGATTGGCGGTATTCTGCTTGTGGGCTTCCAGGAAAATTACATTTCCCAGATATTCATCAAGGCCATTGTCGAAAATGCTGAGCGGATGCCCGATTCTGAAGACAAGATAACCGTAATGAGCCATTCTGTGAGGATGTTTGTCAGGACGGTGCTGCCAGTTTTCGCGCGTTTCCTTACGGTACTGGTTCACTTTGAGAGAAGTATCTTCGTACTTGGTAAAACCGATTCCGATGCTCAGGAAACACAAGAGAAGGACAGCCGTGACGATCAGCATATTCTGCCTGCTCTTCACAAGGTCCTGCCTCGTTTTTCTCACAATGAGTTTCAAGTTTGAAAAAGCCATAGTTTAAAATGTATAAGTTGCTGTAAATAAATAATTTCGTGGTGATCCAGGGAAAAGCCTCAGATAATTCTGAGCGCCTGACCAATAAGTTGTATTCGTGATATTATTCACATTCAAAGCCAGCTGCAGCTTGGTTGGTGAAACAGAATAATAGAGTGCTGCATCCAGAGTGGTATAGGCCGGAAGTTCGAAACTTCTCGTATACCAAGGGATTTTTTTGCTTTGATAAAGCATGCCCGCTCCGATGCCGAAGTTCTCCAGAGCCTGGATGTTCGTAAAGTTGTATCTCGTCCAGATATTGACTGAATTTTTCGATGTGTTTTCTTTTGCCAGACCTATCAATGCGAGATTGGAATCGTCCCAGACCTTAGCATCAATATAGCTGTAGCCTGCATAAATGTTCCATTGCGGAACAATATATCCTGTAAACTCTGCTTCAAAACCACGGCTTCTGTCTGCGCCGCGCTGAATCAGCTGGTCAGGTTCTGCAGGATTATTGGCATTCACCAGAATATTTTTCTGATGGATTTCATATACGGAAAAACCCGCATTAATCTTTTTAAAAAGCTTTGTTTTAACCCCGATTTCTTTTAAGTCTGACAACAGCGGCTTATACAAGGAAGCGGAAATTGAACCAGTAAAGTTCGCCGTCTGCGGCATCAGGGAAATGGTGTTGGATTGGGGCTGGTAGCCGGTAAGATAGGTTCCGTAGATATTGGTGTTCTTGTTAATACTATAGGTAAGACCGAGCCTGTAAAGCATTTTCCGGTTTCTGAAAGCGCTTTCTTCTGCTTTTTTGTAATTGGTAATGTCCTGAAACCATTCCTGCCTTACGCCTGCTAAAAGCTTGAACTTTTTCCAGGTTAACAAATGCTGGACGTACGCTGCGTGAGTGGTCGTTAGAGCCGTTGGCAAAGGATTGATCACATTTAAAACAGAATAATCTTTTCCCTGATGATTCACCGCTCCCGGTGTCAGGTCAAATGGATGGACATTGGGTTTTGGAAGTGTAATTCCGTTATACACCATAGTTTGGTACAAAGCGGCATTTGTCGTATTATAAGATGAACTTACCGATCCGTCATTCATCAAAAAACCTCTTGCGGCATCCTGTTTTCCACCACTTTTTTTCTCCCAGGCATGACTGTCGTAACCAACCAAAGTCTGATGATGGAAAGTCCCGGTTTTATAGCTGAAATTAAAATAGACATTAATATTATCCACCGACCAATGCTGAATTCTTTCCAGATACTGCATCATCGCCAAACTCGGAACAGGATTGTTGCTGATATCGGGAACAAAAGAATTGGTGGTTCTGGTTTCGTGCGTGTCTTCATCCCAGAATTGCTTCATATACGAAGCATTAAAACTGATACTTTTGTTAAGACGATGCGATAAACTTCCCATAAGGGTAAGATCTTTTGTTTTAAAATAATCTCCCGGCGCACCTAAATTTAAACTGATTGGGGTACTGTTAAGGTCGGTTTTTCCGGCAACAGCTCCGAAAATGGGTTGTCCGCGATCGAGATTTCCGTTCATCTCATTGTATATCATTTCGACGTTGACTGACGTTTTATCATTCGGAATAAATGAAAGGGAAGGGGCAATCAAAAGTCCGTTGTTTTTCACATGGTCACGGAAAGATCCGGCATCCTGGTGCGCTGCATTTAAACGGTACAATAGGGTTTTGCTTTTATTCAGAGGACCGGTCAGATCTGCCGTAAGCCGGTAGGTATCAAAACTTCCACCTGATAAGCTGACCTCATAACGTGAACTTGCCAAGGGCTTTTTCGTCACCATATTGATTGTTCCGCCGGGATCTGCACTCGACATTGTGATACTTGCGGGACCCTTAAAAACTTCCACACGCTCAATATGGGCCGTCATTGGCTGAAGGAAATAATACTGTCTGGTACGCATTCCGTTGATGATCTGCCCTTCTTCGTTCTGACTGATTCCCCGGATGCTGTACTGGTTATAAAAACTTACACTGGAAACACCGGCAACATTTTTGAGAACATCACCCAACCTAAAGGCTTGACTGTCATGAATGAGCTCTTTGGTAACGGTATTCAGCGTAAGCGGAAGATCTTTATTTTTCATTGCAGTCTTTGTGGCTGCGAATGAATAATCGGAAATATAGTCCTTCGACTTTCTTCCAACGATTTCTACCGTCTGGATGGATGTATAAATAGAGTCTTTCTCTGTTTTTTGCGCTTTATAAGTAGCTGAAACGAATAAAATACTAAAGCCCGCCAGCTGAAAAGGCTTATGGGGAAAAAGATTAATGATTCCCTCTTTATTGAAATAAAGTAACATAAAAAATTGAGGAATTGGTATACGAAATACCCTGTTAGAAAAAGAATATCCAGGATTTACGTAATCGTGAACATCCGTAAACATTCGTTACAGTCTGAAAACTGTAAGCAAAAAGTCCTGGCTTCTGAAGAAAACTGAAATTATGAAAAACTTGGGGGAGCTCTCGATGAAAAATAATCAAGAAGACAAGTATAGGTGATTACCTCCGGTTGGGGAATCTCATTTTTATTATCCTGAATAAAAGAGAAATCCGGTATTGCCAGGTCGGGACCCAGGCTGTGATTCATTTGAAAATGAAGTGCGCATTGGCAATTATTGTCCTGAGAAATTTCAGATCCCGCTTTTGATTTCTGGTGTTCAGAATTTTCGGTGCGGCGGACATGATGGCCGGAATGCTCTATAGAAATTGCCAACCCGCTTACGTTGTAAATCAACATAAGCATCAAGGAAAAAATAAAGAAATTTTTAATTGATGTCAGCATATAGAATTGCAAAAGTACAGTAAAATAATTTATTTAAAGCTGAGTAATGAATTAAATTAGTTTTAAGAAATCAACACCAGTTGTTATAAACCCACTCACCATGAAATCATAATCATGCATCACAAACGTTTCAGACAATCGAATTGATCGGACCGCTTTTTCTATCCAAACTGCTTTTCTAAAGTTCCGGCAACTGAAATACACGGATCTTAGAAACAGATACATCGGAATGTAGCTGCCTGTTTTTAAAAGAAGATGAAAACATCTTTCTGTCTGCGAAAATAGGGAAGATTAAATATGTTGATTATAAAATGAATAAGATTGAAGTTATTCGCACCAACGATGGAAAGAAACCGATATTTTTAGGTGACCGTGCAGACACTGCCCACAGGATACGGGAGAAATGCTGGAAATCTTATTTTCAGATGTCCAGTATGACTTTTTAGATAAAGTCGGACAGCTGATTCTTGAGCCTATCTGCCTCTTAGATTTCAGGTGGAAATATTAAAAAATAAGGAATATGATTTTGAAGGATGTTTTGAATTTCTTAAAAATATAAATTTCATCGAAAATGAGAAGTAGTTCATTTGAGCTGCTTTTCTTTTCCGTTTATATTCCCGGGACGATGGATTCCCGGTAAAAGTTGCTGAAGCTGTACAGAATATAAGTAGCTGATAGCAATTAGCTCTTTGCTATTGGATTTAAAATCAAAATTTTAAAATTCAAAAACGGATTATGCAATTATTTCAGGTACTTA
>JAKOOI010000396.1 GCA_022701475.1 Weeksellaceae bacterium | reverse complement strand
CTGTCCGGCATCAATCTCATCAACCTGAACACCGCACAGGCTTCCCAGCGGGCCAAGGAAGTCGGGATACGGAAAGCTGCCGGCAGCACGAACTCCGCACTGATCCTGCAGTTTCTCCTGGAGACCTTCCTGATCTGCCTGGCGGCCTACATCATCGCTCTGACTGTGATTGAACTCGCACTCCCTTTCTACAACCGTTTCCTGGATAAGGAAATGAAACTGAATGATCCCCGGATTTTCATTTATTCAGGAGGGCTGCTGATTGTCTTTGCATTGATAGCAGGGCTTGTTCCTGCGGTCTATCTTGCCAATTTCAAGCCCGCCAATACCCTGAAAGGCAATTTCGCCCGGAGCAAAAGCGGAGCCGTGTTAAGAAATTCCATCCTGACTTTGCAGCTCGTGATCTCCTCATTTTTTATCATCTGCTCGCTGATCATCCATACACAGGTACGCTACATGATGAACAAGGATCTGGGCTTCAGGGGAAAACAGGTGATCCAGGTCGATTTTAAGAAAGCCAGCTGGGAAAACAATTTCAATTCGATCAAGTACAGCCGGCTGAAAAATGAACTGAAAAAGATACCGGGTGTGGAAGATGTTACGGGTTCCATCAATTCCATTGGGCGGGGGGCATCTAATACATCCGTTGTAAAAAATGCCCTTGATACTACCCGGTCCACTGAATCCATGCTGGGAGCCGTTGATGAAAACTACCTTTCCTTTTATCATGTCAGATTCATCTCCGGAAGGAACCTGGATTGGAAAAAAGCCTCGGATACCATCAACGGGGCCGTAGTCAACGAAACATTTGCCGGAAAAATGGGCTACGATCCTCAGCATATTTTAGGGAAAGAATTTTTTACCGGCTGGGATGGCAGGAAAAAGTACAGGATCCTGGGTGTGGTCAGGGACTTTTACTACGGCGGTGTAGACAAGCCTGTCCAGCCTGTTGTGTTCTTCAATTATAACAGGAACTGGGCACAGAACAACATGAGTAATGTACAGATCAAGCTGTCGGAAAACGATATCAGCGGTACCCTGGAACGTATCAGGGAATTCTGGGCTACCAAAGCAGAACCCGGTTATCCCTACGAATATCAATTCATAGATAAACAGTTCAGTGAAACCTTTGAAAAATTCCGGAAACAGCAGATGCTTTTCACTTTACTCAACATCATTGTCCTGGTGATCGCATTATTGGGACTCTTCGCCTTATCTTCCCTGCTGGTGGTACAGAAACTGAAAGAGGTAGCCATCAAAAAAACACTGGGTGCCAGTGAAAGAAGCATTGTCTGGGATCTTACCCGGAGGTTTCTCCTGATCTGCGCCCTTGCCGTCCTTATCAGCATGCCCCCGGGATATTATGCGATGAACGAATGGATGAAAGATTTTGCCTACAGAATCGAAATGCCCGTGTGGCCTTACTTTCTGAGCCTTCTGATACTGCTGATCCTCACTTTTGCAGTGGTTAGCATCAAAGCCTACCGGGCGACGAAAATAAACCTGATCAGGTATATGAAATATGAGTGATCAGGAAAGACGGAAATTCTTCTTTACAGCCTTTTTAAATTAATGTGCACTTATGAAAAAACTATTATTCCTGCTTGTCGTGAATCTTTTTCCGGCCCAGCAAAGCTGGACCCTGGCCCAATGCCTGGACTATGCTGCCATGAATCATCCGCTGGTAAAACAGTCTGCCCTGGAGATCCGGAAAAACGACAGCCGGGTGACTGCTGCCAGGGGACTGCTGCTGCCTGCTGCCGATATGGGAATCAGTCATCATTACGGGTTCGGGTCTTCCATCAACCAGGACAGCAACCAGAGGGAGGCCATCAACACCCAATACAGCCAGTTATATGCGCAGGCCAGCTGGGAACTGATCAACTGGAGAAATTACCTTAATATTTCCCTTTCCCGGATCAATAAAGAAACTTCGGTCTACCGAATGAAGCAGGTGCAGAATGAAGTGAGCATGAATGTCATCCAGACGTTTTTCACCTACCGGAACAGCAGAAGCTGGCTGGAAGTCCTGCAAAGTCAGATCTCAGGGATTGAGGAACAGATCGCCCGTACTGAAAAAGAAGTGGAAACCGGGAACCGGCCGAAAAGCGACGTATACGACATCAAAGCCAACCTGGGTACCATGCAGGAACAATGGGTTTCCGCCAAAAACCTCCGCGACCTCTCAAAAATCAATCTGCTGAATGCCCTGGCCATTACAAGAGACACCCTGGACTTTACGACAGCGGAAGAACCGCTGGAAGATCCGGATTTTACCAGTGATCTCTTTGTCCGTGAGCTTTTGGAAAAAAACCCGGCCTACCGGAGTATCTCGAAAGAAATAGAAGCCCGGCAGAAAAATACGGCCCTGGCAGGATCTGCCTATCTGCCCACCCTGAACGGCTCATATACCTGGTCCAGCTTCTACAACAGGATCCCGGGCCAGGCTGCCGCTCCTTTACGGGACCAGATCGCCAATAATAAAAACCAGCAGCTGGCTTTCAGCCTGAATATCCCGGTATTCAACAGATTACAGATAAAAAGCAATGTGGAAATCGCTAAACTGAATGTGATCACCACCTTCTATGAGAGGGACATCATTATTAACGATTTGATAAAAAGCATCCATTCGATCCGGGCGGAATTTATAAATGCCCGGGAAAAATACCGCCTGCTGAAAGCCAATTTTGAAAACCAGCAGCTTTCCTTCGGTAAATCCGAAGAAAAATACAGGGAAGGGCTGATGGATGCCTATACCTTTTTCATTGTAAGGAACAACTGGCTTCAGGCTAAGTATAACCTGATCAGCAGCAAAAATGAAGTTTTACGGCAGACTGAACTCCTGAAAATATTGAAAACGGAAAGATAACCGGGTTGTTTTAATAATTTCCGTAATAACAATTGTTAATTATGTTAAATTTAAATCATATTCCATATTTATGATGATTTTTGTTTTTAATGACTTACCTTTATCCGGAAAATTTGAATTATAAAACACAAATCCCTTGATAGTTGGTATTTACAGGCAGTGTTCATTTACAGTAATCTGCGGCAATTTCCTGTCAGAAGGAAGGGCTGCCGGATGTATGATCATACCGCCACTCCGTTATCTTTCTTTATCAGGGACTAGAATCTTATCTGTACATGACAAGTAAAATCACCGGTGTAGGAAAATACATCCCTTCAGAAACCATTACCAACTTATTTTTTGATCAACACACCTTTATGAACGAACAGGGTGCTGTACTTAAGGATGACAATGCTTCTATTACCAGCAAACTGCAGAAAATTACCGGGATTGAGGAACGCAGATATGCAGGTTCCGGTCAGGTCACTTCCGATCTTGGCCTCATCGCCGCACAAGCAGCACTGGAAGATTCCGGAATAGATCCGGAGACGCTGGACTATATTATTTTCGCCCACAATTTCGGGGATGTCCGTTATGGTACCGTACAGTCTGATGCCGTTCCCAGCCTCGCATCCAGGGTAAAGCACCTGCTGAAAATCAGAAATAACTTCTGCGTGGCTTACGACGTCCTTTTCGGATGTCCGGGATGGATTGAAGGGGTAATACAGGGCCATGCCTTCATCAGGTCCGGAATGGCGAAAAAATGCCTGGTCATCGGTGCGGAAACGCTTTCACGGGTATCGGACGCCCACGACCGGGACAGTATGATTTATGCTGACGGTGCCGGTGCAGTAGTGCTGGAAGCCAGTGCAGATGATCATTCGGGAATCAAATCCCACCTTTCCGCCTCTTTTACATTTACTGAGAAAGATTATCTCTACTTCGGAAAATCCTATAATAACGAAAGCTGTCCGGATACGAAATACATCAAGATGGACGGAAGAAAGATTTATGAATTCGCCCTTTCCAATGTTCCCGAAGCCATGAAACAATGCCTTGACAAAAGCGGGCATTCCATCCACGACCTGAATAAGATCATCATCCATCAGGCTAACGAGAAAATGGATGAAGCTATCGTCCAGAGGTTTTACCAGTTATATGACCTCCCGATGCCGGAAGGCATTATGCCGATGGTGATCAGCAAACTGGGAAACAGCAGTGTGGCCACCATCCCTACCCTGCTGACCATGATCCTGAAAAACGAAGTCGGTTCTCATACCCTGCAGGAAAGTGATGTCGTTCTTTTTGCATCTGTGGGTGCCGGGATGAATGTAAATGCTTTTGTCTATCAATTCTGATAAAATTATCCGCCTTTACATATAAATTCTGTCCTTATTCCCTTAATTTATTGAAATATTTTAAATGGCTTTTTCATTAATTTATTCTTCTTAAGAATTAATCAGGTTTTGTTTTTCCAAGGAAAATATAATTATTTTTGTGTTAAGAAAAAGTAATATGCCTGTTAACGTCGCCCACAAGCTGATTCCAATGACGGATTTTGTTATTGAGTATTATTCCCATGAAGGATATGCCGATCTTCAGACATTGCAACTGATGAACAACTACGCGACTTTTCTGAAAAAGCCATTAACACTGGGAATGTTTGTCCCGGTGGATGCCAGGGGCAATATCCTGAAGGAGCCGAAGAATTATACTTCATGGAAATCGCTTGAACATAACAGAAAAAAGACGGCAGGCGCTGCAGACAGTTTCGCTTTTGAAGAATATAAGATTTACCAGAAAGCGGAACGCAAATGCCTGTTTGAAGGATTCTCCATTGCCTATAACGGATATTCCGTAGTACGGATTACCGCTGCGTATAATGATGCTATAGAGCTTTCTTTCAATAAGAATGAAAAAGCTTTCCAGAAATTCACGGATGTGGAATCGCTGACCCATTTCCAGGAAATCTATCTCAATGCAACGGCAATTAAAAAATTAGGCCTTACCAGTAAGCTGTGATCCATAAGTCTGGATTGTGTTGCTTACCGGTAAAGCCTGTATTGTATAATGAGTGAGGATTCCGACGATTAATTTTTCACCGCTTTTCCATACACATCCAATGCTCTTTTCCTTGCGGCCACATGCTCTACGATGGGTTCCGTTTTCCTGTCCTCCTCATTCAACCATTCTTTGATGTACTCCTGGTTTTTATCAAATTTCTTCATCTGTTCCTCCGGATTGAACACCCTGAAATACGGCGAAGCATCACATCCGCAGCCTGCTACCCATTGCCAGTTTCCGTTGTTGGAAGATAATTCATAATCCAGCAGCTTCTCCGCAAAATAAGCTTCGCCCCAGCGCCAGTCGACCAGCAGGTGTTTCGTAAGGAAACTTGCCGTGATCATCCGTACCCGGTTGTGCATAAAACCGGTCTCGTTGAGTTGGCGCATTCCTGCATCCACGATAGGATATCCCGTTTTGCCTTCGCACCAGCGCTTAAACTCCTTTTCATTATTCCGCCATTCGATATTTTCGTATTTTTCTTTGAACGGATGATTAATGACTTTCGGGAAATGATACAGGATCTGCATGAAAAATTCCCTCCAGATCAGTTCGTTCAGCCACACCTCATTATGCTTTTGGGCAAACTGTACGCATTTGCGGACAGAAATGGTTCCGAAAC
>JAKOOI010000391.1 GCA_022701475.1 Weeksellaceae bacterium | reverse complement strand
GCAGAAATCCGCACTTGAGGTGGTAATGACGAAGATCGGGGCCGGAGGTAAGTTCGATAAAGATTCCTATAAAGTTTCCGGAGGTCTTCACGGAGTGGGGGTATCGTGTGTGAACGCTCTTTCCAATGAAATGATCACTACCGTTTACAGGGACGGAAATGTGTACCAGCAGGTTTATTCCAAAGGAAAAGCCCAGACTGAAGTAGAAGAAATCGGGCACAGCGACAAGAGGGGAACCAAGCAGTTCTTCCAGCCGGATGATACCATCTTCACGGAACTGGTATATAACTATGATACCCTGGCAAGCCGTCTGCGGGAACTGTCTTACCTGAATAAAGGAATTACCGTCACCCTGACGGATGAAAGGGAAAAACTGGAAGACGGATCATTCAGAACAGAAGTCTTCCACTCCGAAGGCGGACTTAAGGAATTTGTTGAATATATCGACGGAAACCGCGAATCCATCATGGAAAACGTGATTTTCATGGAAGGGGAAAGGGACGATATCCCGGTAGAAGTAGCAATGCGTTACAATACCTCTTTCAACGAAAACCTTCATTCTTATGTAAACAACATCAATACCCATGAAGGAGGAACCCACCTTGCCGGTTTCAGAAGGGCTTTGACAAGAACCCTGAAAAAATATGCGGACGACCTGGGGATCCCGCAGAAAGAAAAAGTGGAAATCACCGGGGACGATTTCCGTGAAGGGTTGACTGCCGTCATTTCCGTAAAAGTGATGGAACCGCAGTTTGAAGGGCAGACCAAAACAAAACTGGGGAACTCTGAAGTTTCAGGAGCCGTAGACAAGATCGTAGGCGAAATGCTGACCAACTTCCTGGAGGAAAACCCGAACGAAGCAAAGATCATTGTACAGAAAGTAGTGCTGGCGGCAAAGGCCAGGCAGGCGGCAAAAAAAGCCCGCGAAATGGTACAGCGGAAATCCCCGATGGGAGGTTCCGGGCTTCCGGGAAAACTGTCCGACTGTTCTTCCAAAGATCCGGCTGAATCCGAAATCTTCCTGGTAGAGGGAGATTCCGCAGGCGGAACGGCAAAACAGGGCCGCGATCGTTTTTTCCAGGCCATCCTTCCTCTGAGAGGAAAGATCCTGAATGTGGAAAAATCCATGCTGCATAAAGTCTATGATAACGAAGAGATCAAGAACATTTATACGGCGCTGGGTGTTTCCGTAGGTACCGAAGAAGACAGCAAGGCACTCAACATGGCGAAGCTGAGGTATCATAAAATCGTGATCATGACCGATGCCGATATCGACGGATCCCACATCTCTACCCTGATTCTGACGTTCTTCTTCAGGTATATGAAAGAACTGATTGAAAACGGATACATCTATATTGCACAGCCGCCATTGTACCTTCTGAAAAGAGGGAACAAGAAAATCTATGCCTACAACGAAAAGGAGCGTGAAGAGTTTACCCTGGAAATGTCTCCGGACGGAAAAGGCGTAGAGGTTCAGCGTTACAAAGGTCTTGGGGAAATGAACCCTGAACAGCTTTGGGAAACGACTCTTAATCCGGAGCACAGAATCCTGAAGCAGGTAACCATCGATAATGCCGTGGAAGCAGACGGTGTGTTCTCCATGCTGATGGGCGATGAAGTTCCGCCGAGAAGGGAATTCATCGAGAAAAATGCGAAATATGCTAAAATTGATGCTTAATTTCACCTTGCATTAAAGTATTCCTGTATTCAGGATTGATATAAAAAGATCTCAGCAATGAGGTCTTTTTTTGTTATCAGTCAGTCAGTTTCCTGTTCCGTAATGCAGTTCGGAAAACGGTTGTATAAGGCCTGCATGAAAATAAAAAGACATATGCTCGCCTGATGAAAAATTAATTCCAACTATTCCCCGGATTTTGTTATTTTTGCTAAATTTTAATAACCATGGTGAAAATACTTTATTTGGGGGCGTTTTCTTTAGCTTCCCTTTATTACGCACAGAACTTCCCGGTTTCTGCTATTCCGGAGAATTTGAAAAAGAATGCAGATGCGGTCATCAGGAAAGATATCACCACTGTCCAGATCAATAAAATTGACGATATTCGGTATCAGTACTATACAGTGACTACAGTGATGAATAAGGATGGAGACTCAAATGCGCAGGTGTATATCCCTTATGAAAAAGGAAACAGCATTTCCGATGTAAAAGTTTCGATTTATGATGAAGCCGGTAAAAAAATAAAATCTTTTTCCAGATCTGATTTCGGAGATTTTGCCAATAACAACCAGGGTACGTTCTATTCTGATAACAGGGTGCTGGTATTATCTTACACGCCTACGCAGTATCCGTATACCATAGAATTCTCATACCAGACCGGCGATGAGAATACCATTTTCCTGCCTGATTTTTCGCCCTTCAGGTCTACCCATGTATCACTGGAGGAGGCGCGGATGAAAATCATCAACAAATCAGGAATCGAACTGAAGTCAAAAATTTATCCTTCGCCTTATCAGTACGCAGCAGTAACTGAAGGTGAAAGTGCCGGGGAGAAAATATACAGTTACACCAATGTTCCTGCTCTTGAGGAAGCATTCCTGCTGCCCCGGCCTGAAAAGATCCTTCCGAAAGTAAGCTTTGCCCTTACAAAATTCAACCTTGAAGGAAAGCAGGGAAGCATCAGTGACTGGAAAGATTTCGGAACCTGGTATTATAAAAATATCCTGGAACCGGTATTTGTATCGACACCGGCCATCAAGGCCGAAGTGGCCGCGCTGCATCTGCAGGGCACTACCGAGGAAAAAGTAAGGAAAATTTACCAGCATATGCAGAGCCGGACACGGTATATTTTCGTGGCACTCGGGATCGGCGGATGGCAGCCGATGCTGCCGGATGAAGTGCAGAAGAAAGGATACGGAGACTGCAAGGGACTTTCTACTTACATGAAGACGCTCCTGGATGAGGCAGGCATTCCTTCCTATTACTGCAAGATCAACTCAGGATCTTCACCGGTGTCTTTTGATAAGGATTTCCCGAAGATGGGCGGTAACCATATTGTGCTGATGGTGCCTACGGAAAAAGGCAATATCTGGCTGGAAAACACATCACAGCAGATGGCCTTTAATCACCTGGGATATACCACAACGGACAGAAACGTCCTCGTAGTAAAAAAAGATGGGATTGAAGTTCTCGATACACCTACTTATTCTGCCGAGCAGAGCAAGGAGAAACAGATCCTTACCGTACACCTGAACGAGGATAACAGCATTTCCGGAAAAGGGAATTTCACCTTTACGGGCAATCAGTATGACTATACCCTCGGATTTGCTTCCCTGGCACCGAAAGAACGGAATGAAACCGTAAAAAGCATGATGGACGTCCTGAATTTTGAGAAGATCGAAATGAATAATTTTCTGAATGACAGGGATCACGCGGTGGCCACCTTTGAACTTGATTTCAGAGCCGGCAACTATTCTAAAAATGCAGGAAGCAGCATGATCTTCCGGGCGGTACCGGTTTATTCCGGGCAGATCTACAAAACCGATGAAAACAGGCAGCTGCCTTTTGAGCTCAGGCAGTCTTTTGAAGATGAATATGAAATCAGTTTTGCGCTTCCGAAGAATTACAGGATGGAAGAGATGCCTGAAAACGTT
>JAKOOI010000376.1 GCA_022701475.1 Weeksellaceae bacterium | reverse complement strand
ACCTCATCATTATTTTTCTGAGCGGTTCTTTTGAGCATATACGCATAGGCCTTGATGGCGGTCAGCGGGTTTCGCAGCTCATGGCTTACCATACCGATGAAGTCGCTCCTGCGCTGCTCGTCCAGCCTGCGTTCGGTAATATCTGATACCGTTCCGGAAAAATGGGAAATATCCGGGTTTTCAGGATCGGTGTAGAGATGGCCGGTAGCACATACCCAGCGGAGTATTTTATCATGATAACCGATGATCGGGTATTCCAGTTCGTAGGGTTCCCCTTTGGTAATGGAGGCTTCAACAGCCTCTATCACCTGCTGCCGGTGGGAATCGGCAATCTGCACGACCGCTGCCTCATACGGCATTTCTTCATCCGGATAAAACCCGAAAAGTTCTTTCAGCTTCGGGGACGGGAAAAATTCCCGGGTCCGTAAATCGATATGCCATACTCCCAGGTTAGCAGAAGAAATGGCAACCTGCAGGCTTTCCTCCCTTTTCTTCAGCTGCTGCTGCAGGAGATAGCTGCCTGTAATATCGGCAAAGCTTCCGATAGCGCCGGTGATGTTTCCATCATTGTCTTTGATAGGCGTAGCGTTCATCCGCAGATACAGGGAATGCTGCTGCCGGTCGCTTACCATGAATTCGTAGTCAGATACCGGAACACCGGTTTTCAATACGATGCTGACCGGATGCTCTCCGGCGGGGAGCGGAGACCCGTCCAGCCGGCGGTTATTCCATTCCGGGGAAGCATTGTTCAGGGCAAGCATGCTTTCCTCGTCCAGCTTGAAGATTTCCCGGTTCCGCCGGTTGGTATACACAATATTTCCTTTTTCATCCGTAATACCGATACCTTCCCCTACAATATCCAATATCGTCTGGATCCTCTCATTGCTTTTCAGGAGATCCGCATTGACTTTTTTAAGCTCGTCTTCTGCTTTTGTAAGGTCGAGGTTAGCCTGTTGCAGCAGCTGATTTGCTTTCCGCAGGTCTGCATTGCTTTTCCTGAGCGATAATTTATCAACCACCTGCTGGGCAAGCGTGCGGAGTGCCCTTTGCTGGGTATCATTCAGAAGCCTGGGTTTATCATCAATCACACAGAGAGAGCCGAGCGCATATCCTTCCCCGTCCAGAAGGGGCATACCGGCATAGAAGCGGATTCCGGGACTTCCGGTAACCAACACGTTATGCTGAAACCGCGGGTCGCAGCGGGCATCCTCCACCTGCATGAGGGCCTCCGGCTTCTCTATGGCATGGGAACAGAAGGAATGGCAACGGTCGGTCTCGTTTACCTGAAGGCCATAATGCGACTTGAACCACTGCCTGTCCTGATCCACAAAGCTGATGAGGGCAATGGGAACATCACAGATAGCGGCTGCCAATTCAGTAAGTTCATTATAATCCTTCTCCTGCACTGTATCCAAGATATGGTAAGAATGCAGAGCGGCCAGTCTTTTCTGTTCTTGCGGAGAATTTATATCAGCCATAGTGATGTTTTGGATAATGCCATCCGTATTTTAAATGGTGCGGCAAAGGTATAAAATATAATGGTGCTGTCTGAATAAAAATAAGCTCCCGCCACTCAGGCAATGAGCCGTTGCCTTATATCCAATGGCATCTTCAAGCGCTCCTGAAAAGATCCGGCCTTTTTGTAAAAAGAGCCTCAGCAAGATTAAAAGCAGAGGAATGATCAGGAACGTCTAAACAGAATCATCCTTAGAATTATATGATGGTTTTCTATATAAGGCGGCTGGCCGTTGTGTCGGTAAAAGAACTTCCGGCTTTATAAACGGTTGCCATTCTGAGCCCATATTAAAATTAAGGGTACAATCAATGGGAAAGCTTCCGTCTGTTTACTATAGGTTGCCTGATGATCCGGCTTCAGCTGCATGTGACAGGTTTTGCCTAACGCCGGATATATGACGTCGGGCTGAAGCCGACGCTATTGATTAATACACTATAATTTAAATTCAGAATCCTTTCGATCATTTATTATACCGAACTCACGTTTAAGCGCAGACTTATCGATAGTATCCAGATATCAATAGAAATGGACTGTACCCAAAACCAGTAATAAACGTAGGCAAAAGTCAATCCGGAATTACAATTTCATATCAGGTTGAAGCCTGATGCAACTGATTGTGTGTAACAAAATTAATATCAGTTAGTTAATTCTATCTCCACTTCGAACTCACGTTAAATGAAGATAGGAAACTTCCAAAAGGCAAAGCGGCTGTCTGAACTTCCTAGACAGCCGCTTCTGATTTACTTTTAATCATCCGATGCCTATCCTTCTACGGGGATATCCGGCACGATAATATAGCATCCTGCATTAAGCGGGACACATACATCCGCTTCAGGACAATAATAGTACCCTGGAGGGCACTTTGACACGGATGCCGCTCCTTTAATTCCTTTCAGTTCTTTTCTTGACAGCGATTTTAAATTTTTCATAACAGATTTTGGTTTAGAGTATCATTTTAATTGCTATTCTCAAAGTTAATAAAATATTTTCATCATTTGGTGATATTTATTAATTAAATTCCTAAGCAACATCAGCCCTGTCAATACCCAGATCCTTTCTTATCCAGATAAACGCGCCAGAATACGGCAAAAACAGCTAAAATCCCGAAGACTATTCCTATCCAGGGTACAACTGATATTCCGTACCTGCTGATACAAAATCCCCCGGCCGCCGTTCCGAAGGACACGCCTAAATTTCCGAATGAGGTCTGAAGGCTGTTGGCAAATTCCTTTGCATGGGGTGCTGCTGAGATCATATACCCCACCCCGATCAGGAAACACGGCCCGTACATCATTCCCCAAACTCCTGTAACGGCAGCCACACTTAAAAAAGAATCACCGGTATAATAGAATAAAAAGGGTACCGCAAAGACTCCGCTGATGAAAAACAGAGCTGTCCGGAACATATTCTTACCCAATAATCTTCCTGATACGTAATTTGACAAGACCCCCATAGCGCCGAAGAGCAGCAACAAGATACTGATCTCCTGTTCGCTCCTGTGCTTTTCTTTTGTGAGATAATCTGCGAAATAACCATATGAACAAAACCACGCTGTAATCAGCAGCAGATTTAGAAGCGTCCCCGAAATAAAGCGCGGCTGCGTCAATATCGAAAGCTGGTTCCTAAATGGAGCAGGCCGTTCATTGGGTAAAGAGGGTATGTATCTGATGATGATTAAAAAGGTGACCAGTATGATGAATCCCTGGATGATATAGGCCGACTGCCATGAATACATGCTCGCGACGAAGGTACTTAAAGGAATCAGTGTAACCTGGGCCAGGGAAATCCCTCCGATAATGACGGCTGTGAGCCGCATCTGGTCTTTCTGAGATGTTCCCTTAACTGCAGCCGCGATCGCCATCGAAAAAAAAGCGGGATGAAGAACAGTGGGAAGTACCCTCAGCAGCATCAGGATCCAGAAAGGCGGACTGAAGATGGAGAAAAAATTGGAAATGAAAAACAGTCCCATGGCACAGAGCATGATGGTTCTCTTATCAAACCGGGAAGCAAATAATACAGTGAAAGGACCGGTTACCGCAATCAGCATGGCGAAAGCACTCAGCAGATACCCCGCTGTACTGATGCTGATGTTATAAAATTCAGCAATCTGCGGCAAAACGCCGATAATTCCGAATTCTGTGCTGATAATTCCAATGACCCCCAGGCATCCTACCCAGGCAATTCTCTTGTTTAGGTTTGTTTTCATAATAAACTGAACGGTTTAAAATAGGGTAAAAAATATATGATTGTTTTTTAATTTTTTTTTTAAAATCAGAGGATGGCCGGCTTACCCGCTATTTCTTTGTGCTGACCAGCTGAATCATCAGCTGAATCATGTTGTCAACCTGATTCTGATCCCGGTGCAGGACATAGTTTTTCAGGAGTGTTGCAGATGAGCTGGCAAAGAAGGCAGCCGTAGTTTCCGTATCCAGATCGTCCTTAATAAGATTTTGAAGGATTCCGCGTTCAAGAATGGCAAGATATACCTTCTCTATGCTTTTCTCGTTGGTTAACAGCATCCGGTTAATTTCCTCATCCGCCAGGGCCGTTTCAAAAACCATCTTTACGGCCAGGCAGACTTTCTGATCACTTATGCTCTGCTTTACGGCCATCACCAGGATCTGCTTTAAATCTTCCAGGGCATTATGGCTTTTGTCCCGCAGAAAGGACTGATATTCTGAAAGCTTGCCCTTTTGGTACCGGTCGAGACATTTCAGCAGCAATTCTTTTTTATCGCCGTAAGTAGGATAAATGCTGCTTCTGTTAATTTTCAGACGGCTTTCAAGGTCGCTGAGGGAAGTAAAGTGATATCCCTGCTCCCAAAACAGATGCATGGCTGCTTCCAGTTTTTCTTCGTAATCAAATTCCTTTTTTCTTGGCATAATCCTGCAAATATACAATATTAAACCGAACAGTTTAAATTAATACTGATTTTGTTCAGATGCTCCGGACTTCACAGGACGCCACCCTGTTCCGGATGGTATTGATCCCCAAGTACTTTCAGGAGCGGCACCGTATTGATATAAGCCCGCTTTTACCATTTTTTTCCAACTATAAGATAATGTAAGCAAAACCGATCCGATTATAGAATTAAAATGTTGTATAATTGCCTGAAATTAATCCTAAAGTATTCTGCCATGAAAATAGAGCATATTGCCATCTGGTGCCATAATCTTGAAGAGATGCGTCATTTTTACATGACCTATTTCAGCATGACCAGCAATGAGAAATACATCAACCCGAGAAAAGGATTTTCCTCCTATTTCCTGAAATCCGGTGATCAGAGCGCTGCCAGGATCGAACTGATGGAAATGCCTGGTATTACAGAGAACAGTGGAATCAGAGGACGGCTGATGGGATATGCCCATATCGCAATATCCGTCGGAAGCAAAGAGGCCGTAGACCACCTTACTGAAAAATTACGCGCAGACGGCTACAGGATTACGGGAGAACCGAGAGTAACCGGTGACGGGTATTATGAAAGTACGGCAGAGGATCCTGAAGGCAACTGGCTGGAAATTACCATATAAAATTACATGCTATCAAAAACAGCTCAACGGTAAGCTCAGCATGATAAGGTGACTTTTCAACAGGATTTTTGCGGAATAATAACGGCATTCAATGCAATCTGTGTTATATTTCTGAAAGACTTGCCATCCATCGCACGGCTCCCTTTAAAATAAAGGATACGAAGGCTGACCAGGAAGTAAAATAATGTATTACGGTCATGAACGCAGCAATCCTTTGACGCAATAAGTACATCTGAAACTTAACAGCAATTAAATGCCCTGAAAATTGAGCAGCGCGGCATCACAGCGTTTTACTGTTTCATTTCCAGGTAAAAATCGTCAACTTCCGAACTGTAAACAATCCCGGTAAATGATACAGTAATTTCCCGGGTTCATCAGTTTTTTCATTTGGAGTATATAAAAATTTTATGACGGCAAAAAACTCTTCACTTCCATAAAATCCTCCGGTAAGGAAATGAATTTATTGTGTGCAGGATGGATGTCATCCGGTATTGCTTAAGTCGCAGCCGGCTTCGCTATATATTTCATCATCGGCAATTTATGTTCCTGCTCATGTTTCCGCCTTACCTGACATAAGGCAAACTGGGTGAACCGTGCTGTAAGGCCCGTCTGTTCACATGGTAAAAACCCGCCCTATTTCATTTTTATATCTGATAGCATCTTTGCTGACGGAAGCGGCGTCGCTGTTCATCTCCATTAATCCAGGAATTAAATACTATATTTGCTTTCCAAACCTGATAACAATGAAGCTTATACAGACTTTACTTTTATTCCTGATTTCATTCCTGGCTTACGGGCAAAATAAACAATTCCTTTACGAATACAGATTCATTCCTGACTCTGCTAACAAAGCTGACGTCAAATCAGAAATAATGATTCTGAATATCCTGAAAGACAGATCCGAATATTACAGTTCTGTACGATATGCCTCAGATTCTGCCCAGGCGGCAGATTTTAAAAAGGGCATCAACTCCATGCCGGCTAACGTAGAGTCGGTCAATGAACGGGTGACCAAATATCCCGATTCCAATCAATTGATACACATTCTTTTCCTGGTCTGGGATAAATATAAAGTGAAGCAGGATGTAGATTTTAAGTGGAAACTCACCAACGAATTTTCCAAAATCCTGAATTATGACGTGCAGAAGGCGACGACAGAATTTGGCGGCAGAAACTGGACGGCATGGTTCACCAAAGATATTCCCATTCAGGATGGTCCTTACAAATTTAAAGGTTTACCGGGATTGATTCTGAAAGTGGAAGACGGGACAAAAAGTCATAGTTGGAAATTGGAAGGCATCCGAAGCATTCAGAACGAATTTGTCTATCCTGATCTTGGCCAATACAGAATCACCGAACTGCATCATGACCAATTTGTTAAGAAATTTAAAAATTACCGCGCCAATCCGACTGCAGATTTGGCAGGCAGGATCCCTGACCAAATCGATTCCAACGGGAACATGCGGACATCGGCAGAAGTCATCAGGGAAATCAACAGGCAGATCATGGCCAAACTGGCTCAGGACAATAATCTGATTGAGCTGAATACACTGAAATAAAGGGTAACTGCATCAGGTCACAAATAAAAATGAGATACCGGCCCGCCTGTTCACGATATAGGCTGCCTGCGGATATAGTCGGAAGACTGGTGACCACAGCTGCCGGACAGTTAGGCGGAGAAGAGCATTGCATGTCTTACAATCTGCAGTCCCTGCAAAAATCAGCAATTGCAGGGGCAATTATGACCGGCTGCCGGTGCTGCTGAGATCCCTGTCCGGCTCACGATTTCGTCTGTCCGGATTTGATACCTTTGCAGCATGAGCGAATTTACAGATTTCCTGGGACAATCCGGTCAGCTGGGCCAAAAGCACATTGATCTCATTGTAAGCAAATCATCTTGGTGATATCTGTTCACTGTATTTAAAAAGAAACACCGGCTGATCCGGTGTTTTCCTTATATGCTTCTTCATCATTTCCGAGGCCTCGGATTCATCTCCGGTACATCCAATCAATTTCTATATGGCAGCAGCCGGCAAAATCAGCACAATCGATCGGCATGCACGGTAAACCGGTATTATTTACTGTACATAATTCAATTTAAATTTCTGTGATCCGATTACACTTACGGAGTTGCTTTCCACGTTTACATAATAATTCTTACCGGAAGTCAGGTATACCATTTTACCGGACAGCATGCT
>JAKOOI010000364.1 GCA_022701475.1 Weeksellaceae bacterium | reverse complement strand
ATTAAGGCAGTCTCCCTGCAGCCCGATTCCTGAGTTCCTGAGAAAATCAAAGTCGGGAAGGTAACCGGTCATGGCCAGGACAAAATCATTTTCGATTTCATTAAGGTTCCCCTTTTCATCTCTGAAGACTACGGAACGTTCCCTGATTTCCGTGAGTTCCGAATGAAAGAAGGCTTTGATGCTTCCTTCGGCAATCCGGTTTTCGATGTCCGGCTTCACCCAGTATTTCACGTTATCTGAAATTCCGGAATGGCGGATGATCATGGTAACTTCAGCGCCTTTACGGTATGTTTCTAGGGCAGCATCCACCGCAGAATTGCTGGATCCTACCACAACGATTTTCTGTTGTGCATATGGGTAAGGTTCCGTATAATAATGCTTCACTTTCGGCAGGTCTTCCCCCGGAATACCCATCCGGTTCGGCAGGTCATAAAAGCCTGTGGAGATGATCACATTCTTTGCATGGTAGCTGTTTTTATTGGTGGTTATGATAAAAATACCTTCCTGCTTTTCAATCTACTCAGCCTTTTCATACAGGTGGATGTTGATATTCCGCTGCCGCGCGATTCCCTGGTAATATTCCAGGGCTTCCTGCCTTCCGGGCTTCGGTGCTGTGGAAATAAACGGGATATCACCGATCTCCAGCTTTTCAGCAGTTGAGAAAAATCTCATATACAGCGGATAATTGTATAATGAATTTACGATGGTTCCTTTTTCGATAATGAGATAGCTGAGGTTCTGGTTCCGTGCTTCCAGGGCACAGTTCAAGCCGATCGGGCCGCCGCCGATAATGAGGATATCAAGAATTTCCATATTGCAAATGTACTTAAAAAAGCTTCATACGATATGCAGAATGCAAACAGGAAGCCAGCATGCTTAAGGCAGATCAGAGGTTTTCAAGATCCCGGTTTTCAGAATCGGAACTGGCACCCGTTTTGTGGTATCAGGGCCAACAAGAGTAAGCATGAAAAAAGTTTTTGTCTCCGTCCTTATCTTAGCTGCGGTCAGCTGTAAAAAAAATCCTGAGAAATTCGTCAATGATATGACAGATTCCACGCAGAAAAATCAGGTATCATCGCCGGTTGGTAAAGAAGCGGCACTGAAAAAGGAAGACGGTCTGAAAAAAAACAATGAGGCTGTCATTCAGCTGCTTCATGATAAAAACTACCGTGGACTTGCCGGCTATATCCATCCTGAAAAAGGTGTCCGATTTTCCATGTATGCTTATGTGAATCCTGAAGAAGATAAAGTATTTTCCGCATCCGATTTTCTGAAATATCTTCCTGCAAAAACCCTGTTTACCTGGGGCGCGATGGACGGCTCAGGAGATCTCTACAAAGCCACAATCAGTGACTATCTGTCAAAATGGGTATACTCAAAAGATTTTACTGCTGCCCAGGTGTCACTGGATGAATTCCAGGGAAACGGCAATTCCCTGAATAATCTGAAGCAGGTTTATCCCAAAGCGGATTTTACCGAGAATTTCATCAAAGGCTCAGAGGGCAATCCGGAAATGGACTGGAAATGCCTCCGCCTGGTTTTTGAGGAATTCCGGGGGAAGTATTACCTGGTAGGAGTCATCAACGACCAGTGGACGATCTGAGGGCCGGATAACGGTCTGCAAAAAGGTATTACCGGGATCGGGTCTCATGCAGCGCTTTTTATCTGCCATAAATCAGCTGATCTGATCTAAAATTTCCGCCAGTTCTCCCGTCAGGTTTTTCCGGGAAAACCGATCTATGCTTCCTTTATTTTCAGTGAGCATGCCGCTTTTCCAAATCTCAAACCTTTCCAGGATAAAATCGGTAATTTGTCCGGTATCCTGGTAGCTGAAATGTTTTCCTGCTTTTGTTTCGTTGAGAATGGCTGCAACATCTGCATCACGCGGCCCGAAGGAAATGATCTGATTTCCTGTTGCCAGGTACTCGAAAATTTTTCCGGGGATGATTCCCCTGGATGAGTTATTCGGGAAATTGGTAATCAGGAGAAGAGTAGAACCAGACATCTCTTCCACTGCACGGTCGTGCGAAAGATAGCCAAGGTCGGTGACATGGTTTTTAAGCCCGGAATTCTTTATCGTCTCCATAATTTTGTCATCCACCCTTCCGGCAAATTTAAGAACAAAATGTTCTGCAAAATCCGCATGTGTACGGACCAGTTCATCCAGCACCGTCCAGAGGACTTCCGGATTTCTCAGCTGTTCCAGCACGCCGATATAACTTAAGGTAAATTTGGAACTCCGGTCTTGCACTGCAGGCTTTACTGCAGCATCGCTTCCATCGAAGCCGTTGGTAATACAAACGGCATTGGCTCCGTTTTTCCTGAAGTTCTCCGCGTCAGTATAGCTTGTTGCAAGGGTAACATCTGCATTTTTGAAGACGTCGCTTTCCATTCTGCGGTGTTTCTGATCTGACCGCCGCGTAAGTTTCAGGTGCTTGTAATAGGAAATTTCCGTCCATGGATCGCGGAAATCGGCAACCCACTTCAGGTTGGGCAGCTTCTTTTTCAGCCCCAGCCCGATGAGATGGAGCGAGTGGGGCGGCCCGGAAGTGACGATGATGCTGATGTTATTTTCCTTCAGGTATTTTTCCAGAAAGGTAACGGAAGGCTTTACCCAGAATACCCGTGCATCAGGAATGAAAAAGTTTCCCCTCACCCAGATCGACAGCCGGGATTTCCAGCTCTGGTTTTTCCCGACATCAAACTGCCCGGCCTTGAATTTTTTATTGCTTTTATTGAGCTTCTCCGCCAGCTGATAAGGTTCCCAGATAGGGGTTCTGACTATTTCAATACCTTCCGGAACTTCTTTCATCAGGCTTTCGTCGGTCAGGGGATAGCTTGGGTTCTCCGGCGTATAAATGACCGGAGTCCATCCGGAACCGGGAAGGTATTTTGCGAATTTCAGCCACCGCTGTACTCCCGGACCTCCCGCGGGAGGCCAGTAATAGGTGATGATGAGTACTTTTTTCTGAGGATTCATAGATTGTTAATTTTTACCGCAAAAGATACAGAAGATGAACGGGCTGTTCAGTTATCCGGAACTGAAAAATGGTAACTGATCTGTTTGATCAAGTAGGTTCAACGTATGTATTGATGAAGAGTTCCTGACTAAAACGATCAATTTTTTTTTACGTTAAACTTACCGGGATTTCTTTAGTAACTTTCAATACATTTTCGGGTAATTACTGATGCATCACTTATAAGCTTTTGAATTTTTACAGTTCGGCAACTTCCCTTTTATCTGTTTTGCGGTAAAGAAAATAAATCCCCAGTCCGCTCAGAAGGATAAAAAGTCCAAAGCAAATCAACGAAATCCATTTCCCGGTTTCAATAACCTGCGGTTCAAAGACCATCCTGAGGGTATGGCTTCCCG
>JAKOOI010000358.1 GCA_022701475.1 Weeksellaceae bacterium | reverse complement strand
CAGTTAGTTCCATAATAATATAATATTACAGAATTTTCGTAAGGCCTTGTACCTATACTATATATTTGATTTGAAGAACCGTTTTGCGTATTCTGTAACACCAACCCACTTGCATTTTTTACAATATATTTTACAATTAAAGCATCCATATAGTATGTTTTACCAGTGCTTTTCTCTAATTTATTTTCTTGTTTTGTAATATATAATGTTGTTTCATTTCCCTCAAAATTAGCTTTATATACGCCTACATATGGATCTAATTCATGATTTAAATCCTTTAAATAAGCGCCTTGTGGCACACTTTGGAAAAAAGTATTTAATGGTAATATTTGTCCTTTACATGAAACGATTAAAAGTTCCATAAACAGTAAGAGTAGTGATTTTTTGATTAATACTTTCATATCTTTTTATTTAGTTATAGACAAGGAATTGTAGTTGTGTGTAGTCCGTCAGGATTTAGAGTTACATTATTAACAGTACCATCATCTTCAATTCTTTGTAATATTATTTTATTACTTAATCCCATTTTATTTACAGTATCAAAAAAAAGAATTTCCAATCCTTCATTTGATAAATTTCCGGCGCTGTCTATATATGTACTTCCATAAGGTCCATATTTATTAGTCATAGCACTTTCAAGTTTTTGATAATCCGCATTAAAATTATCTAAATCTAATTGTGAAAAACTTGTCAAAGCATCATTGTATGCCCCGTTAAACCGTATGACATAGTGATAGATCCTATAGCCGGAAGGACAACCTGTACAGACCTTTTTCACGATCATACCAAAATAAGCATTTTTATGTTCTCCTACAGGTTGCGCTCTTGCAAATGCCAGCAGGTTATTATCGATATCCGGTGGGGAATGCATCGGTATTCCTGCAGGAGTGTGGTTATGATAACCTCCCTGGTACCCGGCTTTCACGCCCATATCCACTTCATGTTTTCCTCCGCTGATATACGGTGTTATGAGGCCATCCTTTTTAGTTTTAAACCCTATTTCCCCTTTGCTTAAGGATTTGTTTTTCAGACTGTCCAGCTTATCCTGAACATCGGGATTGTCAAGCAAAGCTTTTGTTTTCTCACACGGATCGTCAGGCCCCGGAAAGTCAATATCGCTTCCGCTGCCCAGGCATCCGGGCCTGATCCTGTAAAACACCGTAGCCAGGGCACACGGATCTTTCGGAGGCTCCGGGCCCGGCGTTCCGCCGCCACCTCCACAGTCAGAGCAGCCTCCGCCGCTACCGCCGCCACCGCCGGGTGTTGAAGGAAAAGGATCATAGTCTCCCGTAATAATAACCTGGTAAGAGCATTCGGTATGCCCGCAGGCGGTGCATCCGTTTACGGCATCACAGGCTCCCGTACCATGATGGGTGCAGTGCAGTACCAGTACACAGGTTTCCATAATAATTATTTTACCGGATTCGCTGCCTGCAGTCTTCACCGGAGAAAAATCCCTCATCCAGACGATACTGTGATCACCGTCGGATTTATCACCGATAAAAAGATCTTTGGGTATTCCTGTAAAATGTCCATTTCCAAAAGTCCTGTTATCCATATACATAAACGTATAAAAAAGCCTTTCCCTGTTCGTTTTGCTGATGCTTTGATCATTCACGATGCTTTCCAGGAGCTTATTATCATAGTTCGTTACTCCGGTTACCCTGTTTTCACCGTCTAATGTGGCAAAAAGCAGGGAGCTCATCGTTTCATGGTCATGAGAAAGAGGGATCATCAGTCCGGTTGCGGTTTCCGTATTTACTACCTGCATCTTCTCCCAGATGGGCATTCCCTGCTGGTCGGGCATGGCAGACAGGAAATCTTTTTCCCGGTTATAGGCTTCAAGGATAGCTGCATAATCCGCTCCTGACCGGGCGGCAGCTCCGTTTTGTCCGGAATGCAGAAAAAATTTGGCATTGTTTCTGTGAGTTTCAGTTTCGCGACTGGCGAAATCTTCATTGTGGCAGGACCGGAAAACCGTCAGGAAGACGATCAGGTAAGATAGCCGGAGAATAATTTTTCTCTTCATGGTATTGTTGTTTTTTTGTGGGTTAAAGATACTCTTTTTTACATAGATGCAATATTCTGTCTTTTGGTTGGAATGATAAAATCTTAATCTATATATGTACAAGGCAAAACTATTCTTTATTTTTATTCAACATCATAAGAATTTTTATATTTTTGATAAAAATTCTTATAAATGAGTATAGGTACAAGGGTAAGGCAATACAGGGAAGCCAGAAACTGGTCTCAGGAAGACCTGGCCATTCGGCTGGATACCACACAGACCACCATATCCAATATAGAGTCCGACAAAAATGTTCCCGGTTCTTTACTGCTAAATAAGATTGCCAAAGAATTGGAAGTAGATATAAATGATATTTTGAATGATTCGGCAAATAATATTATGAGCAATAATGACTTCAGTGATCATGCAGTTGCTGCCGTAAATCAATATAACCCTGTATTCAATATGCAGTCTCCGGAGCTGGTGGAAAGTTTACTGAAAAACCAGGAGCAGATCACCCGGCTTATCGAGATGCAGAACCGACTTATTGAATCCCTGCTGAAAAAATAACCTCTCTGACAGGCTGCCTATTACTAAAAACTGATGCGGATAAACGGTTAAGGTGATGCGCATCAGTTTACAGAGT
>JAKOOI010000338.1 GCA_022701475.1 Weeksellaceae bacterium | reverse complement strand
CGTCCCGGAATTAAACGGAGTGGAAATATTTTCCGTATCCAGGAAAGCATACCTGAAATACCCTGAAAAATCTTTATGGGGCGAATTTTTACTGAAGGTGGACACATTCGGTTTCGGTTCGGCCGTTGCCATGGTATAAGGATCTGCTATGACCAGGCGATAGTCGAATTTTCCAAGCTGCCCTTTGATATAAGCACTCAATTCACGCACTGTATAATCCGTAGCGCCGGCATTGGACGTTGCATAGGCCGGAAGATCATACAGCAGCGTATTCAGCGGCCCTGTCGTAAAACGGGAAAGTCCTCTCCAGGTAGAACGCCCTGCCCCTAAAGCAATTTTATCATTAAATGCATATTCTGCATAGGCGTCCAGCAGATCGAAATAATTGCTGCCTTTCGCATTCACATTTACATTGGTGGTTCCGCCCTGAAGCACAAACATCAGTTTTTCCGTCGGCTTGTACGTCATTTTCACCCTTACCCTCCGCAGTGAAAGATCCGATACGTCTGATTTTGCATCGTTGTTGATCATACTTCCCGGGTTCAGCTGGGCATAACGGGCCCATAATTCGGCATAGCCGCTAAAAGAAATGTATCTGGTATGCTGTTCGTTTAAATAATGGGTAAGTGCGGGATTACCGAAGTCGTTTTTTTTCTGTGCTTCCGCTTTCTGGCTCATCCCTATTAGTGAAGCGATGATCAGCCCGGTTTTAAAATACCTTCTGTCCATAGTGTTTCAATCCTCTTTTCGTTGTTTTGACGGGACAAAATTAGTTTTGAAAAACCGGGAACATCGTTAGAAAACCATTAGAAAATCTTTAGAAAACCATTAAACGGGAGATTCCGTTTTTCCGGAAGTAAAATATGAAATACCTTTGTATGGGATTTGTACCCTGTCGGCATCCGTTCTTTTGAAAAGTACTGTCCGGCTTATCTTTTCCACCTAAAACAGTATTCCAGATGAAAATTTTAATCATAGAAGACAATGCCCGGGTTTCAGCACTGCTGAAACGGGGCCTTGAAAGCCAGGGCTATCAGATCTACATTTCGGAAGATGCGGAAGATGCCCTGGTTTTAGCAGACCGGGTAGCATTCGGTCTGATCATTACCGACATTATGCTTCCGCAGATGAACGGGATTGAGCTCAGCAAAATCATCAGGCAAAAACACCCTGACCTTCCGATCATTATGCTGACCGCTCTGGGAACCATTGATGAAAAAATCGAAGGTTTTGACGCCGGGGCTGACGATTATATGGTGAAACCTTTTGAAATAAGGGAACTCTATGCCCGGATCAAAGCCGTGCTGCTGAGAAAATCATCACTGCCGAAGAAAGAGGAAACGCCGGATCTGATCCAGTACCATCAGCTGGTGATCCACCAGAAGACCAATCGCGTATTCCGGGATGGAAAAGAGATCATCCTCACGCCAAAGGAATTCAAGCTATTGGTTTTCCTGATGACCCATGCAGAAAGGATACTTACCCGGGAAGAAATTGCAGAAAATGTCTGGGGCAACCATTTTGATACGGGAACGAATTATATTGATGTGTATATTGCCTATCTGCGCAAGAAAATCGATAAGCATTTTAATGAGAAACTGATTCATACCAAACCCGGAACAGGGTTTATTTTTACCCGGAACTTATGAAAATCGCTACCCGGACTGCGTTGATGTACGCACTGATTACCGCAGGCATCCTTTTCGTTTTCGCCTACGTCCTTTATTTCGTTTCCGAAAAAAACAGGAATGATGAATTCAATGACCGTTTAGGCTATAAAATTATCTGGAGGGCCGAATTTATCTTTGATGCCAATATAGACAGCAGCAAAATAAAAAAGCTTCATGAACGGAACAAAAAGATGCTGAATGAAGCCGACATCAGTGTCTACAACAGCAAAAAAGAGCTGCTCTTTACAGACATCAGCCCAAGTTCAAAAAATCCTTATTACCTTAACCGACTGATTAAAACCGGAAAAGATAAGCTTACCTGGCAGAGAAGAGAACGGCAGTACATGGCTTTCAGGTATGAATTTGACGGTAAAAACTATTACATTATCGGAAGTGCCGTGGATGTAACGGGGCTGGCCCATATCAGGGAATTCAGGGATGATATCATCGTCGTTTACATCATCTCCGTTCTGGTCATATTCGTAACAGGGTTTTTATTTTCTTACTATACTTTAAAGCCTCTAAAAGATATTATCGTTCAGATCCGGGATATCTCAGAGCACAACCTTCACAAAAGGCTGGTGGTTCCCAAAGCGAAAGATGAAATTTACGAACTCTCCGAAACATTTAATTCTACCTTCAACCGGCTGGAGAAATCATTCAGCAACCACCGCCAGTTTGTGACGACGATCTCCCATGAATTCAGGACCCCGCTTTCCACCCTGATTGCCGAGCTGGAGCTTGCCAAAGAACTGAATGTGACGCTGGACGATTATAAGATTTCCATCAACAATGCCCTGCAGGATGCGACCCATGCCTCACAGCTTTCCTCCGCTTTACTGGATTTTGCACGGGCCAGCTATGATGCCTCCCAGATCAGCTTTACCGACCTCCGGCTGGATGAAATCCTGGCGGATGCCAAAGTAGATCTGCTTCAGAAGAACCACGACTACAGGATCGGCATTCACTATATGGACAGCCTCGCCGATAAAGATGAAAGCAATTACGATTTTCACGGAAATCCTTACCTGTTGCAGGTTGCTTTTCTCAACCTCATGGAAAATGCCTGTAAATATTCGTCGGACAAAAGCTGCCGGGTGGAAATAGAAGTTCACAGCCAGACCCTGGAGATCCGGTTTATCGATCAGGGAGTTGGGATTGATGAAAAGGACCAGGCTAA
>JAKOOI010000292.1 GCA_022701475.1 Weeksellaceae bacterium | reverse complement strand
TACAGAGCCAGCCTTTACAATGCCATGCCGATTGAAAGCGTGCAGGTACTGGTGGATGCCATGAGATCTGTAAAATAACATTCCCGGCCAGCCATTCCGGGGGAAATAACAGGTTTGCATCTGCAGCCTTTCCGCCTTGTCAGTCACCAGTCCGAATCATTCCTTTGACTGTACGGCAGAAATACAAGAGGGCACAAACTGTTAAAAATCAACAACATACCTCTGTATTCTGATTGTATGCGGATGTATAACAGCAGGCGGGAGCGGTAAATGCAAACCTGTTTTAAAATAATGTTACCGTTATCTTAAATTTTCTTAATTTGCGGAACGGTTTAAGATGCGGAATCATAATTCTTTTATCCTGATAAAATATATAATCCATGAGAGTTTTAGCGAATGACGGAATTTCTGCAGCAGGAGAACAGGTACTGAAAAGCGCCGGGATCGAAGTGCTCGATAACAGGGTGGCGCAGGACCACCTGATCGGTTTCATCAACGAAAATAAAGTGGACGTACTCCTGGTAAGGAGTGCAACCAAAGTACGGCAGGACCTGATTGATGCCTGCCCCGGCCTTAAAATTGTGGGGCGCGGCGGAACCGGGATGGATAATATTGATGTGGAATATGCCATCGATAAGGGGATTTACATCATCAATACGCCCACTGCTTCTTCCAAATCGGTAGCCGAGCTCGTGTTCGGGCATTTTTTTGCCCTGGCGAGATTCCTCCATGAATCCAACAGGCTGATGCCGCTGGAAGGGGAAACCCACTTCAATGCCATGAAGAAATCCTTCAGCAAAGCTTTTGAGCTTTCCGGAAAGATCCTCGGTGTTATCGGGTTCGGAAGTATCGGACAGGAAGTGGTAAAAATGGGAATTGCCCTGGGTATGAACGTTAAAGTGCTTACCCGGAAGCCCAGAACCGAGACGCTGACCCTGAATTTTTTCAACGGCCGGTCCCTGGATTTTGAGATCACCTCCGGGAACGATATGGATGAGTTCCTGCGGAAATCGGATTTCATCAGCATCAATACCCCGAAAACCAACGAATACATCATTGATGCCCCTCAGTTTGAAAAGATGAAAGACGGCGTATACATCGTGAATACGGCGAGAGGCGGTGTCCTGAACGAGGTAGCCCTGCTGGATTTCATCGAGTCCGGCAAAGTGGCCGGTGCCGCACTGGATGTCTTTGAGAAAGAGCCTGCACCCGAAGTACTGCTGCTCATGAACCCTTCTTTGTCCCTTTCCCCGCATGTCGGCGGAAATACGGTAGATGCCCAGGAGAAAATCGGGGTTGAATTAGCAGAACAAATTATTAAGCTACAAAAAGAAACTATACTATAAAATATGCCTGTTTTTAAACCTTTCCGTGGAATAAGACCTCATAAAGACTATGAAAGCACCTTCCCGACCCATCCAATTGATAATTTCACCCAGGAAGAGATCGCGGAAAAAGCCCAAGTGGAGAATACGTACATGAACATGATCAAGCCTTATGTGGTTAGCAAGTCCAAAGATGTGGACAGGAACCTGCGGAAGATCCGGTCGACCTTTGAAGAACTGATGGGCGACAATAAGCTGGTTCAGGACAATTCCTCCTATTATCTTTATGAACAGATCTACCCGGACAAACAGGTATTCAGGGGATTGCTGGGACTGGCAAGCATCGAGGATTTCTGGAACGGGAAAATCAAAAGGCATGAAAGCACCATCCCGCAGAAAAAGGAAAAGCTGGCCCATTACCTGGAGAAAGTAAACCTTCAGGCCGAGCCGGTACTCCTTACCTACCAGTCCAATTCAAAGATCGAACTGCTGATGAACCATGAGGAAAAGAACGTGCCGATCTTCAACCATGTGGATACCAAAGGCATCCGCCATAAGATCTGGAGGATCGACAACCGGCTGAAGCTGCAGCAGTTCAAAGAAGTCATCGACCAGATCGACTCCTTCTATATTGCCGACGGGCACCACAGGATCGGGTCTACCGCCCTGAATGCCAAAAGGCTGAAAGAAAAAAACAAGAGACATAACGGAACCGAGCTCTACAACTTTGTCTACAGTTTCATCGTTTCCAACCAGTCCATTAAAATCCACGACTACAACAGGATTGTATCCGATCTCAACGGCCTTTCGGACGAGGAATTCCTGAAAGCGCTGGAACCCTATTTCCTGATCCATGAAAAAGGCGAAACGCCCTATTATCCTTCTCAGAAATTCCACATCTCCATGTACATGGACGGGAAATTCTACTCGCTCCACGTAAAGCATGACCTGCGTTCGCAGGAAATGTCGCTGGATAACCTGGACCATCACCTGCTGGATAAATTCATCTTTAAAAATATCCTGAAAATAGAAGATCCGGACAGCTCCGAAAAGATTTCCTATGTAAAAGGCACGTCCAATCTGGAAGGAATCAACCAGCTGAAAGAAAAAGTGGATGCCGGTGAAGGGAAAGCAGGATTCGGGATCTATCCGGTAAGCTTCAATGACATGATCAAAATATCCGACCTGAAGCTGAGCATGCCCCCTAAATGCACCTTTATCGAACCGAAACTGGTAACGGCCCTGCTGATGTTCGATATGAAACAGTAGCGGCAATCAGCAGCTGGCTTTTAGCTCATGGCTTATGGCGGACAGCAACCGGATTCCCACGACCGGGCTCCGCTGTCGGTATAGTAAACCCTTTGTCTGAATAGACAATTTATTCCGGAGTCTGGACACACACGTTAAAAAAGAGCATCGGATTCCGGTCATAACCATTTTTTCCTTACTTTTAGCAGCGGAAAAGAACGGTAGATAAAAATGAAAAAAGTCTTTATGATACTTCCACTCTTTTTGGGTGGATTTTTATTTTCTCAGAAGAAGCCCCAGA
>JAKOOI010000265.1 GCA_022701475.1 Weeksellaceae bacterium | reverse complement strand
GCATAGGAAGGATCAGTAGCAATGGCTTTATCGATGCTTGTTTTCGCCTGCTGCCATTGCTGTGCAGCCATCCAAAGCGTACCGATTCTGGTGTATACGGATGCTTTGTTCTTTGCTAAAGGCAGTGCTTTATCATAGGCCGTCATCGCATCGCCCGGCATTCTTTTCAGCCTGTAAGCATCTCCTAACGTATAATAATAATAGGCAGGAACTTCTTTTTTGGAGGCTCTTTCAATGGCCTTATTTAAAAACTGGATGGCCAGATCAGGTGAATTATTTTTTTCAAACAAAGTTAACGCTTCAGCAGCCCTGAAAAGCACCTCTGCATCCTTTTCTCTCGAATCGGAAACGATTTTCTGGATCTCAGCAACTGCATTTTTATCACCTTTTCCAAGTTTTACAGTGGCCAGTCCGATCTGATTCAGATAGCTTTTTTTATCAGCTGTAAGCCCTTTATTGAAACTGTCCGTAGCAGCAGTGAAATCCGGTTCACCCTGCTTAAGATACGTATTTCCTAAGTAAAAATAGTTTTCAGCAGTGGGTGCTGAAGCAATCATATTTGTAAAATTAGTTTTTGCCTGGGCGTACTTATCACTGTCAATACTGTTAATACCGTCCTGCACGGATTGTGCAAATGAAAAACCGGTAAAAAACACTACTGCTGCTCCTATGGCAATCTTCTTCACATTCATATTCATTATATCTCTCATTTTTTATTTTAATTATTAACAATCTTTAAAAACACAATTTCCAGACCAATTTAATGTATTTATTTGGTGTATAACTCCACTTTAAGACATTTTAACGCATCTGAACTTCACGCCTGTAGAGATTATAAGGCTGCAACCCTTCCTTCTGAACAATCATCTGTCCCAGCTGGGTGCATGAATAACGGATAAAACCGTTGGCAAGATTAAAGTTGCCTTCATTTGTTAAAAAATACAAAATTCTGGTGAACGGGTAATTCATGGTTCTGAGGTTTTCCGGTTCTGTTGTATAGGATTTTCCTTTACTGATTACCGGCAGGATTTTTACCTTATTCCTCAATTCCTCCGACTCTTTATCATAAGGCCTGCTGAAAGTATTAAGCCCGATTACTCCTATTTTATCAGGGTATTTATTTAGCTCTTCTATGATATTTTTACTGCCCGGAATAATGGAAAACCGCAGATCTTTCGGCTGCTTTTTAAGTTTCTGGGATACAAAGTTAAGGTTACTGGAATTGGCACCGTCAAAAATAAACGGCTTACTTTCAGACTGCATTCCCTGAGTAATTTCCTCCATTGAAATACGGTCTTTCGGACTGTCTTTCGGAACTACGAAAACAACGGCATCTGCGGCAAACCGGGCCGGAAGGAATTTCAGGTCTACCTGTTCCTCGTAAGACTTGATTTCTTCCTGGGAAAGGTCTCTTGACATCACAATGATTTTTGCCTGATCTTTCAGCAAATCCAGAAACCCAAGGTCTTCTTTTTTGGTCACCACCTTTATTTTAGTATCCGGATAATTGATCATGTATCCGTCCGCCAGGGCTTCTGTAACACTCTTAAACGATTCATCCGTAAGGATTGTCATCTCTCCTTTATGATACGAAGGTGATTTATCTTCATTTTTACACTGTACAGCGATCAGGGAAAGCATCAACAGCATTACTGCTTTTATTTTACTTTTCATTTCCTGAATCTTTAATTCGTGAAACTGCCCTGTAAATCCTGAAGATACCGTAAAGAATAACCAGTGAACCTAAGGCATACGCAACGCCCGGCTCCAATGTCGTAAAGAAAAATTTGTAGATAATCACTACAATTCCCAGAACGATATAAAACAATCCCGTTACAAGGGATAACCAATTGAACATCATATAACAAAAATACCAAAAAAAATAAAAAGAGAAGCATAAGCTTCTCTTTTTTCATATTATTTAAAAGATAGATAACATTAATTATCCTTCAAAATTCATAGTCAGTGGTAATCTGAACCGGTAACGTACAGATTGTCCGTTAATTTTAGCCGGGGTCCACTTGTTTTTAATGGATTTGATCGTTCTGATCGCTTCCGCATTAAAATCTGAGTTCCCGCCGCTGGCTTTAACGTCTGTAATACTACCGTCTCTTTCTACAACGAAAGTGATCTCCGTTTTTACCGTACCTTCATCACCGTTCATTGCGGAACCGTCGAAGTTGCTGGAAACCTTATTTCTAAAGGAGTTGATCCCTCCAGGGAATTCAGCGGTCTGCTCTACTTCGGTGTATACCTGGTTTTCATTAACCTGAGGCTTTACTTCAGCAGTAGACGTTCTTGTTCCCGTAGATGGCGGCGGCGGCGGCGGCGTATAAGCCGGAGCCTTTACACCTTCCTGTGCTACCAGACCTGTTGTAGTTTCCAATTGCTTGGAGATCGGTGGTGGCGGAGTTTCAATTTTCGGAGCTTTCACAGGCTCCGGAACTACGTTTTGAATAACCTCGATTTTTTCCTCTTCTTTCGGTGGAGGTGGTGGAGGTGGTTCTTCTTCTTTCGGCTGCTCTATGATTTTATCTTCCTGTAAGATTTCCACCAGATCCGCCTTCACTTCCTGCTTTGGCGGCTCTGTAAGCCTCTTAATGGTAAGATAAATAAAAGGAGACAAAGCTGCAACGAGGAATAATGCTGTTCCGATGATGAAAGATTTGGTCAGTAGTTTAGGATACTGATGTCTTAAATCATAGGCGCCATATTCCTTGTTTCTATTTTCAAATACGATTTCATCTAAAGTAAGATTGGAATCGTATGCATTTTCATTTGCCATAGATATACAATTTTATGGTTAAATTACTTTGTAGCCGGTGTTGCAGCAGCCGCAGCCCCTGAGTTTCCTACTTTCTTGTCGTAAATGGCTTTTTCCCATGGCTTCAGATCGGTAACCCCGTACTGCTCGCTTTTGGTGATGGCCATTTCATCAAGAATATCCACAAAGTTTTTATATACAGCATCGTCAGTAGGCTTGATAATCACGGTAAATTTGGATTTATCAGCCGCATTTGCTTTTGCCTGCTCAATTACTTTTCTGATCCCTTCTCTATCAAAAGTAGTTTCATTAAGGTTCTGATCAGTCAAGGAGGTATTATCCTGCTGGTGCCAGAAAATCTTATTGTCTTTCCCTAATAATAAAGAAATGGAATTTGAAAGTTTAATTTCCGTTGGAGGGGGTTTCTGTTTATCATCTTTCGGTTTTGCCGGAAGACCCAAATCCATCACATTCGGTTTAGAGAATGTAGTGGTGAACATAAAGAAGGTAATCAATAGAAAACCCAAGTCCACCATCGGGGTCATATCAACCCGCGTGTTCTGCTTCTTGGAACGTACCTTGCCGCCTTTGCCGCCTTTTTCCTGTACTTGTACTTCTGCCATTTCTAAATGATTTTATTCATTAGGTTTACCTTCTTGTGATGTAATCAGCCAGAATTTAAGGAAATCAATGTCCCTTAAACCTTCAAACAAACTTTTAACTTTAGGGTATTCGGTAGTGACGTCACCTTTAATCGCCAGTTTATATTCGGGATTAACGGCGAGACTTTCTTTCACCCAGTCCACCAATTGTTTGTTTGTACTATCCATAGGAATCCCTGTAGGACTCTTGAAATTTTTCTGCTCGTCACCTGACAAATCAAGATAGCTTTTCAGCTGGTTCATAGGAACGCCGATAGCCTGTACTTTCTGGAATGCAGCTTTTTCATTATTGTCAAAAGTAACACCGTACTTTTTGCCCATATTGTCTAAAAGCTGTAGTCGCTCTGATGCGTTTTCTACCGGCTGGAAATAAAATTTTCCGTCCGGAGTTGCATTGATGGTCATCAAGCTGGCATCAGGAAGTAACTTTTCTGATATTGAAGATGGCGGTTTGATCTGCTCCACGTCAGGTTTTTTAAACTGAGTGGTCAAGATAAAGAATGTAAGCAGCAGGAATGCAACGTCACACATTGCCGTCATATCCGTCACTACTCCATGTCTTTTTGGTTTGACTCTCGCCATTATTATTAAT
>JAKOOI010000260.1 GCA_022701475.1 Weeksellaceae bacterium | reverse complement strand
TACCAAGAAAGAATAAGAACCTCTTAAATCCGTAAGGTAATTAGCCTTTTCTGAGATAACTGGTTTAATAATAATAGACATGATTTATTTCTTTAAATTTTCCTGGAATTTTTCAACTGCACCTTCGAAGAATACGATCTCACCTGCATTTACCAAGTCGTAAGAACTTACTTCATTGAAGTTCATCACTTTGATTTTAGGTAAGTTTCTTGAAGATAAATATACATTCTTGTTAGCTTCAGGAAGAATGAACAAAGATTTTTTACCGTTCAGCGTCAACGCATCCAATAATGTAATGAAATCTTTAGTTTTAGGAGCTTCAAAGCTCATATCTTCTAAAACCCTGATGCTGTTGTCTCTCATCTTCTGAGATAAAACAGATTTTTTAGCTAATCTCTTAAGCGCTTTGTTCAGTTTGAATCTGTAGTCTCTCGGTTTTGGTCCGAATACTCTACCTCCACCTCTGAAAGTTGGCGATTTGATATCCCCGTATCTTGCGGAACCGGATCCTTTCTGCTTCTTAAGTTTCTTGGTAGAAGCGGTAATTTCGCTTCTTTCTTTTGCTTTATGAGTTCCCTGTCTCTGTGCGGCAAGGTACTGTTTTACTTCTAAGTAAACCGCGTGCTGATTTGGCTCAATTCCGAATACCGTTTCGTCTAGAGTTACTTTTCTTCCGGTCTCTTTTCCTGATGTATTGAATACTACTAGTTCCATTTTCTGATAATTACATAAGAATTTTTAGCTCCCGGAACAGCACCTTTTACTACTAAAAGATTTTGTTCTTCATCCACTTTTAATACCTGAAGGTTTTGTACAGTTACCTGCTTACCTCCCATTCTTCCAGCCATTCTCATCCCTTTGAATACTCTTGAAGGGTCTGAACCAGCACCGATAGAACCTGGAGCTCTAAGCCTGTTGTGCTGACCATGAGTCGCCTGCATTACACCTCCGAAGCCGTGTCTTTTAACAACACCCTGGAAGCCTTTACCTTTTGAAGTACCTGTTACATCAACGAACTCGCCTTCTGCAAACAGATTAACTTTTACTTCTTCTCCTACTTTTACCTCATCAACGAATTCCCTGTAGAATTCCACCAATTTAGCTTTAGGAGCTGAACCTGCCTTTTTGAAGTGGCCGGCTAACGCTTTACCTACGTTCTTCTCACTCTTGTCATCGAAACCTAACTGAACGGACTTATAGCCGTCTTTCTCAATGGTTCTGACCTGTAAAACCGAGCATGGACCAGCTTGGATAACTGTACAAGGAATGTTTTTTCCTTCTTCGTTAAACAAAGATGTCATACCGATTTTTTTACCAATAATACCTGACATTGTTTATATTATAATAAAATTTATCCTTTATTTATCATCATTTAAGGAAGTCTGAAGTAATTTCTACGTTTGATGTAGGCATACTACGCCCCTAAAATGAGTGTGCAAATGTAAGAATAATTTTATTACTGACAAATATTTCAGACAAAATATTTTGATTTTTAATCGATTAGAAACTTAGGCTAAACTCAGGGTTACATTTCCACCCTATTTTTTAGTTTTGTGAAAAATGTAAAACAATGTTGATTTCTATGTAGCGGATCGAGCCGGTCAAAGGCGGCAGTTCCGGTGATGGATTGCTTTCATCTGTTGCCGGTCCTCAGACACTCTCGCCAAATATCTGTATCCCGACGTTTAAAAGTAAGGAGACCGGATGACTGCACGTAAAACGGAAGGGGCCCGGTGTAATTTTTGCTGTCCCACCTTTTACATTAAATGAAAATATGAAAAAGATATTCTTCTTATTATGGCTGTCTGGCTTCGTATGGTCGCCTGCACAATTCAGGCTGCCGTTTACCGGCAAAAGGGATTTTATGATTGAAGAAGGCATGAGCGGCTCCGGTACGCCGGCCTATTATCTGGATGTGAAGAAGAACGGACACGTGTATTTCGGCTTTGTACAGGTAAACCAGGCCGACGGCAGCGAAACCAGGGAAGAAATCGATGCAGGAGCCTACAACCCAAAGGTAATGAAGGTCCATTTCAAAACGTATAACGAAACTTTCTATGTAAAGTTCGATAAGGAAAGAATCTACCTGACGGACAGTAAAGGAAATATTAAAAAATCCGATGACTGCTGCCCTGTTTCCGAAATGGCTGAAATGAATTGTCCATGCGCAGGAAAACTGTATAAGCAATGAATGTATTCAGGATATTTCTTTTCTCTGCGCTGCTGTTTATGGTGTCCTGTTCGGAACAGCATCAGCATCCTTATACTTTTTATTACTGGAAAACCCGGCTGTCGCTGGATACTGCTGAAAAAAAAGCACTGGAAAAGGCTGACAGCCCTTATCTATATACCCGTTTCTTCGATGTTGACAAGGTGCACGGAAAATTCCGGCCGCTGGGAATCATCACAAAAGACCCAAGCTTTGTTACCGGAAAGAAGATCGTCCCCGTCGTTTTTATCACCAACCGTACTTTCTTCCGGATCAGCCCTGGCGACATCGCCCGGCTGGCAAAAAGCGTTAATGATCTCATCCGGAAGAAAGCACTGGAATACCAGCTGCCGGTTCATCCGGAAATCCAGATCGACTGCGACTGGACGGAAGGTACCCGGGATGACTATTTTTTATTCCTGAAAGAGCTCAGGAAAATTTCCGGGAAAGAAATAACCTGCACATTGCGGCTTCATCAGGTAAAAGACAAAGCGCGTACAGGCATTCCGCCGGTCGATAAAGTCTACCTGATGTGCTACTCTACCTCTTCACCTTTGGAAAATTCCAACAAAAATTCTATTCTTGATGTAGCGCTTCTGAAAAATTACCTGGCCCGGATCGGTGAATATCCCATCCGCACTGTCGAAATCGCACTTCCCATTTATTCCTGGGGAATTGTTACCAATCACCTCGGAAAGCACAGGCTGATCAACGCTCTTTCGGAGGACGACCTTAACCATCCCGGGATCAGAAAAATGTCCCGAAATGAAGCGGAAGTCCTGAAAGACGGGTTTTACTTCGGGCATTATCTGAACAAAGGATTCAGGATAAAGGTTGAAGCGATTTCCGATAAAGAGCGGCAACAGGTCATCTCTTTCCTCGATAAAAAATTACCGCATTTTACGGTTCTCTATTACCAGCTGGACCGTAAATTTACCGAAGGCCGGAAATTGTAGAGCGAAGGCGTTCACGCCGTAACTAACTGTCTCACAATTAATACAGGATACATTTGGAATTATTTTTTATTTTTATACTGATGGAAAATAATGACACAAATGACCACCCATTTCATAAAACACAGAATCCGTCCGCAGGACAGCCTCTCTTCTTTAGCCTCCAGAACCGGGATGACTGAAGAAGAACTGAAAATATTCCATAACCGGCACTGCGGAAAGATGGACAGGATCTGGTTCGGGAACCTTACAGGTGTTGAATTCATTCTGATTCCTACCCTGTATCTGTCAGAAGAGGAACAGCAGATCCGGAGGAAGAACATGCTTCCGCCCGCAGCCTATTTTTCAGGCTTCCATGCTACGGAATATCTTGTTTCAGAAACTTTCGAGGAGAATTCAGAATGTAAGTATACGGTTCAGCTTACCATCCGGAATAACGGAGACCAGTTTACCGCAGAACTGTCAGCAGAAGATTTCAGAGTAAACGGCGCCGTCCCGGAGGATAAAGCGTCCTCACTTTCCCTGGATTGCATGAAGAGCATCTCCCCTGTTTCATTCAGGCTGTCAGCTGGAGGCAATGTAGTATCCTGTTCCGCACACCGGAGCACCGTTGAAAAATTCAGGGCGAAAAGAAAAGACCTCGAGGATTTCCATACCGGAGAAATTTCAGAAAAATACCTGGATACATTTGAGGATGCTGTATCTGATGAACCGTATTTTTTCAGACGGATGCATTCGTGTTTATGGATCCGTTCGTTATTTCCGGATCTGAAGTGGTTTCATCAGGAGGCAGGCTGGAAGGAAGAATTTTTTATTCACAGCCATTCATTTCCTCTGAGGTTTCATTTTCACGCCGATCATTTCTTTGAGGATGCTGACTGCGTTGAGACCAGGATAACAGGAATGCTTTCAGAATCCTGCAGCCTCAGGGAACTGCTCAAGGGAACCCGTATTGAAGAGGAAGATCCGGAAGATTTGATCCATGCTGAAATTCAGATCCGGTATTTTACCCATAAGATAACCGGGCAATTGTATGAAGCAGAATCTTCTGTCAGCATCCGGCATCAGGACCGGTTATTCCAGAAACACCTTGTACACCTAAAACAGAAATAAGATGAAAACCTACTTATCACAACCACAGGACAGCTTCGCCGGCCTTGCAGAAAAATTCAACATCAAAGATGAAAATTATCTCAGGACATTCCATAACCTGAACTGTCCGGAAGAAAACATCATCCACGGGGAAATTCCTGCAGGCACTGAGATCCTCATTCCGGAAGACCCTCAGTATTTTGCAGAAGAACGGCATGCCGGGGAAGATGCAGATGAGATGAACGGGTATGATGACGAAGCTGAAGAGGAACATCAGGACGAGTCTGATCACAAAGCTGAGGAAGAAAGCAGCACAGAAGATCATGACGGAAAATATTTTGTTATTGCCAGAGGTAAAGCAATGTGCAATAAAGGAACCCGGTTTCCTCATTTCAAGGTGACAAGCCATCAGAAACATTACTGGAATGACGGGAGCGGGGAACCTGATTATCTTGCCGTAACGGAAGACGACCTCCTCTTTGATCCGCCTGTCCAGTCTTTTGGTCAGTGCAGACTTAAACCAACTTCAGGAGGTTACCTTCCCTGCGCCTGCATTCCTGCCGGAAAATGGAGCAAGACCTACGATAAAGTGAAAGTCATGGGCAAAAGCTGCGTAACGGAAATTTCAGAACTGAGGTGCGCAACAGGCGGAAAGATCACCGTTCTGAAACATGGCCAGCAGGCGGAATTGGGGAAAAGCAATATCAGTAACGCTGATTCCAGAACGCAGCACCTCTGTAATCCGGTGATAGACTTTGATGAATTCAGGGAAGAAACCGGTGAAAACAATGAAGATGCCTGGTAATTAAAAAAACAACACAGTATGAAAAAAAAAGGCGTAGCACAGATCTCAGGAATGATAAAACCCATCGTTGGAAAAACCTATACGTACCAGGTAACAGGATGGTACCCGGATACCGAAGCAGACAAAAGGAATCCGGAAGAGGTAACCTGGGAACTCTTTAAGCGAAGAAAAAACGGGAAGTTCACCTCTACCCGGATCAGGAAGAAAGGGATAAGCGATTTTACATTCGGTGAAAAAGCGGTTGGATCCGTTTACAGACTGGAAGCTTATCTGTATGGGCCTGAAGGCGGCGGGCTCATCATCCGTCCGCAGCCCGGCAAAACCCCAAAGATCCTGAAGGTCGACCTTTTTTATACAGACGGTAGAAAAGGCAGTACTTTCAGCTTCATGGAAAAGTTGACAGCCAAAGCCTATTGTACCAACCTGCTGATGAAAGAGCTTACATTTACGCTTTGGGAAGACGATGCAAGGGGGCCGGGACATCATACCTTCAACAAACCTATTGAAACAAAAACGGCAAAAGTCAACATCAACGGAACTGCGACAGCGGAATTCGTACTGACAAAAGCTCTGATGAAGAAAGCCATGCAGGGCGAGCCGGATCCGAAAGAGCTGGAGTTTTACGTAACGGTAGAATACTACATCCATAAAAAGCATGCCACCGGCAATGTGGAAATAAAGAATCCTTTTCCTCCTCTTCCCCATGAAATCCTGCCAAAGCCCACCGACATCCCGAAAGCCAAAAATTCTCCTGCCGCTTCCAGGGCACCATCAGCAAAAGAAGACAAGGGCATCGGTGATATCATAGCCGATAAGACAAAAGAACTCTGGGACTGGTGGGAAACCAAAGGAACCATAAAGAAAGAGCAGCCTCCCACCCGGCAGAAGCCTGAGGGAAGAAGCCCGGTGATGGTGAAGGAGGTGAAAGAGGTGAAGAAAGATGGAAATTGTGTCTGTAAGGAATATAATTTAATTTGGGGTGAAAAGGTCAGTTGTGAATTCAGAAAGAAGGTAGTAGAGATTGCAAATAGATTAGGAAAAGATCCAAATTTACTTATGGCTGGAATAGCATTGGAAACAAATAAAACATTTTCTCCCACTTCTGGTAAAGGAACAAGCTATGTTGGTTTAATACAATTTGGAGATTCTGCAGCCGAATCTGTTGGTACAACTCGGAAAGAATTATTGAAAATGACAGCAGTTCAACAATTAGATTATGTTGAAAAATATCTAATAAAGAAAAAGGATAAGATAAATACACTAACAGACTTTTATTTATCAATACTGA
>JAKOOI010000252.1 GCA_022701475.1 Weeksellaceae bacterium | reverse complement strand
GGAATCAGCGGTACACCCTGCTCCGCAAGTGAATAGTGATAGTCAGATGCTGCAATGGAGAGCGAAGCAGGCACGTTAACCGCTCATTTTATTAGTGCAGTACGGCAAGGCTTTCAGCGGAAAAATCCTCAAGCTCTTCTGTTTTGCCATCTTTTATTTTCTTCACCCATTGCGGGTCCTGTAACAGGGCACGGCCTACAGCCACCAGGTCGAAGTCGCCTCTCTCCAGTCTTCTGGTAAGTTCAGACAGATCGGTTTTCCCGGTTCCCTGTCCGGCAAAGGCGGCCATAAAATCCCCTTCCAGCCCTACCGAGCCAACGGTAATGGTCGGCTGACCGGTAATTTTCTTGGCCCAGCCGGCAAAATTCAGGTCGGAACCTTCAAATTCAGGCTCCCAGAAACGGCGTTGCGAGCAGTGGAAGATATCCACGCCTGCCTCTTTCAAAGGCAGCAGCCATTCTTCCATTTCTTCCGGTGTATGGGCCAGCTTTACCGAATAATCCTGCTGCTTCCATTGGGAAAGACGGATGATGATCGTAAAGTCTTCCCCTACTGCGGCACGAATGGCTTTTACAATGTCCACTGCAAAGCGGCTTCTTTCTTTCAGGGTCTTTCCTCCGTACTCATCGGTTCTTGTATTCGTCACCTCCCAGAAAAACTGGTCAATGAGATAGCCGTGGGCACCGTGGATTTCAAGAACGTCAAATCCTAAGTCCTTTGCCGATTTTGCCGAAGCGGCAAACCGGGCAATGGTATCCCGGATATCTTCAAGACTCATTTCGGAAGCTTTTTCCATCGGTACTGCCGGATAGTCTTCAGAGCTTCGGGTATCGCCTACGTGCCAGATCTGCGGACCCATTTTCCCGCCGTTTTCATGAACGGCATCAATTACGTTTTTCCAGCCGCTCAGCGCTTCGGTTCCGTAAAAATCAGGGATGTTCTGCATATTTTTGGAGGCCGGCCTGTCGATGACCGTTCCTTCAGAAATAATTAATCCCACTTCTGCCTCTGCCCTTCTGGCGTAATAATCGGCGATCTGCCGGGTGGGAACCCCATCATCAGATTGTGCTCTTGTCATCGGAGCCATGACGATTCTGTTTTTTAATTCTAAATTTTTATAGTGAAAAGGCTTAAACAAAGATTCCGTGCTCATTTTTGTTACTGTATTTTATAATTGTTACACAAAGTAACTAATAATAGTTCAGATTTGTTTCCCGTTAATAAAAAAAAGTGGTAACTTTGCGGTAACTTACATTGGTAACATCAAAGTAACACATGGTAAAGAGCGAATTAATGAAATACAGCTGTCCGCTGGGCAAAGCGATGGCAGCCCTGGGAAGCAAGTGGAAACCGATCATCGTGCTGGTCATCAAAGACCGGAAACTGCGTTTCGGGGAACTGGCTGTACGCATCAATGTGATCTCCAGGAAAGTCCTTACCGACCAGCTCCGGGAGATGCAGACCGATGGACTTGTCATCCGGGAAGAGTTCAAGGAACTTCCGCCTAGAGTGGAATACTCGCTGACGGAAAAAGGATTGGCACTGCTTCCCATCCTCTACCAGCTTGAAGAGTGGGAAACCAAATACCATGTGTATGATCCGGAGAAAGAGAATGAGTGCAAAGCGCTTCTTAAAGGCAATACATTGAAAAAAGCTGAAGTCTTATAATCTGTTATATGGGAATTTACTATTCTTGTATCGTAACTTTTTACATTCACGGTAATTAACTCATATCATCTGTATAGCACAGAAAAAACCGCTTCCCAAAAGAAAGCGGTTTATTTTTTATTTTATTTCCCAATTAAAATATCGACGGATATTTCTGAGGATTCACTTCGTTAAACATCGCGTAGATCTTCTCTACCATGTCATCGGCGGACGGCTTGCTGAAATAATCCCCATCGCTGGCATAGGCCGGCCGGTGGTCATTGGCAGCAATCGTCAGGGGATCGGAATCCAGGTACCTGAAGGCTTTCTGCTTTTCCAGGATCTGCTGAAGGATAAAAGCAGAAGTCCCGCCTTCCACGTCTTCGTCGATCACCACCAGACGGTTGGTTTTCTTAACGCTTTCGGCAATTTCCTGTGAAAGGTCAAAAGGAATCAGTGACTGAACGTCGATCACCTCCGCAGAAATCCCCAGCTTCGCCAGTTCCTCTGCGGCTTCCATTACGATTCTCCAGGTAGAGCCATAAGTTACCAGTGTTACGTCGCTTCCTTCTTTAGTTACCTCGATTTTCCCGACAGGAACCGTGAATTCCCCTAAATTGTCAGGCTGCTTTTCTTTCAGGCGGTATCCGTTCAGGCATTCCACAATAACGGCAGGATCGTCGCTCTGAAGCATGGTATTGTAGAATCCGGCAGCTTTCGTTAAGTTTCGCGGCACCAGTACCAGGATTCCTTTGGAAAGGTTCAGGATTCCGGCCATCGGCGATCCCGAATGCCATACGCCTTCCAGCCTGTGCCCTCTCGTTCTGATGATGACCGGCGCTTTCTGACCTCCTTTTGTCCTGTACTGAACGGTGGCCAGGTCATCGCTCATTCCCTGCAGGCAATACAGAATGTAATCGAGATACTGGATTTCGGCAATCGGCCTCAGCCCTCTCATCGCCATCCCGATTCCTTGTCCGAGGATGGTGGCTTCACGGATTCCCGTATCGGCTACCCGGATTTCCCCGTATTTTTCCTGCATGCCCTCAAGCCCCTGGTTTACGTCACCGATATTTCCTGCATCTTCACCGAATACCAGGGTTTCAGGATATTTTTCAAAAATTTTATCGAAATTGTTTCTGACCACTACTCTTCCGTCTACCTCTTCCGAGCTTTCGGAGAATACCGGTTTGATTTCTTTTACGTTTTCAGCCTTCCATTGCGACTGGGAATAGAGGTGGGATGAATAATTATCTTTCTCCACCTCAAAAATCTCCTTATATTTCTGCATCAGCTGGTTTCGCTCGGCAGAATGGGTTCCTCTGGTGGCCAGCAACGATCTTCTCACCAGATGGAAAATATCTTTCTTTGCCTTGGAGACCAGCTTATTAAACTGATTGATATAATTTTCAATCTCAGCATTCTGGCTTTTCAGGTTTTCTACCAGCGGCAATACGGATTGATTGATATCTGCAATGCTCTTCTGGTAGTTTTCCCAGGCTTTTTTCTGTCCCGCTTTTACAGTTTTCTTTGCTTCTTCGTCAATGGCATCCAGCTCTTCAATAGTTGCCAGCACTTCTTCTTTACCGTCTATCTCAATGGAATAATTGAGGATCCATTCCCTGAATTTCACCAGTCCGTCAAACTGTGATTCCCAGGCAAGGCGTTCTTCATTTTTATATCTTTCGTGTGAACCGGAAGTTGAATGGCCCTGCGGCTGCGTTACTTCAATCACATGAACGATCACCGGCACGCTTTCTACCCTGGCAAACTGTTCGGCTCTGGCATAGGCATCCATCAGCGCAGGATAATCCCATGCTTTTACCTGAATGATTTCACAGCCCTGGAATTCCCCTTCTTTTCTCTGGAATCCGCTCAGCATTTCGGCGATATCGGCCTTTGCCCTCTGTTTCATGGTCGGTACGGAAATCCCGTATCCGTCATCCCAGATCGATACGATCATAGGAACCTGAAGCGCACAGGCGGCATTTAACGTTTCCCAGAAATGGCCTTCTGCTGTAGAAGCATCCCCGATGGTCCCGAATGCCACTTCATTTCCGTTTTTGGAAAACTTTTCAGAACCCTCAAACTGTACGGTTTTGTAGATTTTGGAAGCCTGGGCCAGTCCCAGCAGTCGCGGCATCTGCCCGGCAGTGGGGGAAATATCAGAAGAAATATTCTTTTGTGCGGTCAGGTCTTTCCAGCTTCCGTCTCCGTTCAGACTGCGGGTGGCAAAATGGCCGTTCATCTGCCTTCCGGCAGAGGCCGGCTCTCTTTCCACACTGGTATCCGCATACAGCTGTGCAAAGAAACTTTCTACCGTCAGTGCGTCCGCAGACAATGCAAAAGTCTGGTCCCTGTAGTATCCGGAACGGAAGTCACCCTCCCTGAACACTTTTGCCATTGCCAGCTGAGGAAGCTCCTTCCCATCCCCGAAAATTCCGAATTTAGCTTTTCCTGTAAGCACTTCCCTTCTTCCCAGATAAGACATTTCGCGGGAAACCCTGCCCATCTTGTAATCTTCAAGTATCTGGTTTTTAAAGTCCTGAAAAGAGATCTGCTGTGTTTCTATATAAGTTGTTTGCATAGCCCAATAAAAAAGTTTTTTTGTCCTGAAGTATTTTGCTAATATACACTTTTTAAATTAATTTTAATTTTTAATAATATTTTTTAAAAATTTGATAATAAATAAAATTGTAATTATTTTGGATTAAATTTGTAAGTAATGGAAAAGAAATCTACCCATATCCTCAATGCAGCCAGTAATCTTTTAGGATTTTCACTGGTGATCATTACTTCGCTGAAGATCACAAAAATGAGCAGCAGTACGCATCTGGATGAGTTTGCAGGAATATCCTGCATGTTTTTTGCCTTCAGCTGTTTCTTTTCATTCCTGTCGATAAGAAGCACCCATGAAAAGCGCGGCAACAGATTTGAAACCATTGCAGATTATTTATTTTTAACCGCTTTATTTTGCATTGTTTCAGCAGTTATTATCGTAACGGTAGAAATTATTTAACCAACAGGAAAATTGATGCATTCCCTGTCATCAGACTTCCGGGTTCTCTATTGTTACAGGACCGGATCCTGATACTGCCGGTCTGTAAGTAAATATGATGCCGGTCACGGCATCAGTGATCTAAGCCTCTGCGTTCACAAATACCTTCAAATCCTTAAAACTTACGC
>JAKOOI010000171.1 GCA_022701475.1 Weeksellaceae bacterium | reverse complement strand
GCTTTGGCTCTTTTGGCTGCCGGGGATTTCGGGTTTTTCAGGGCAGTGGCTGCCTGTTCCGCCTGGCGTACGTTGAGTTTTTCCTTAATAATAAGATCGAAGAGTGCCTGCTGATGCTCTTCATTTTCCAGGCTGATGATCGCTCTTCCATGACCTGCAGAAATCTCTCCGCTCCGGATGGCGTTCTGGATATCGGGGTTCAGCCTCAGGAGGCGGATGGAGTTGGTGATCGTACTTCTGTCCTTTCCTACCCGCTGGCTCAGATTTTCCTGGGTCAGGCCGATCTCATCCATCAGCCGCTGATACGTGAGGGCAATTTCAATAGCATCAAGGTCTTCCCTCTGGATATTTTCCACCAGGGCCATTTCCAGCAGCTCCTGATCGTTCACCAGGCGGATGTATGCCGGAATGGAGTCCAGCCCTGCCATTTTGGTGGCGCGGAAACGGCGTTCCCCGGAAATAATTTCAAACCTTTCCCCGTCTTTCCGTAAGGTGATCGGCTGGATCACCCCGAGGTTCCTGATGGATAAGGCCAGTTCGTTTAATGATTTTTCATCGAAATAGGTTCTGGGCTGGGCCGGATTGGGGTAAATATCCTCCAGGGGAATTTCTACGATATTCCCTACGAATTTATCTGCGCCCTCATCGGTGGCAGAATTTACCGTCGCTTTGGATTCAGCACTTAAAATGGCACCCAGGCCACGTCCCATCGCTCTTTTTTTGTCCTTCATGATATAATTGATCCGTGATAACCGGCAGAATCAGCACCTTTGGTTTCCACTGCCGCATCACTATTCATTTACAGATTCTTTGTATTAATTTTTAACTAATTTTTCATTTTTGAGCAGCACTTCTTCCGCAAGCTGGATGTACTGTATGGCACCTTTGCTTTCAGCATCATAATTAAGGATGCTTTCCCCGAAGCTCGGTGCTTCGCTCAGCCTTACATTCCTGCTGATAATGGTTTCAAAAACCATTTCAGGGAAGTGGGCATTTACTTCTTCCACTACCTGATTGGATAACCTCAGCCTGCTGTCATACATCGTAAGCAGCAGTCCTTCGATATCCAGGTCTTTATTATGGATCTTCTGAACGTTCTTCACCGTGTTCAGCAATTTGCCGAGGCCTTCCAGTGCAAAATATTCGCATTGGATCGGGATGATGACAGAATCGGCCGCCGTAAGGGCATTTACCGTGATCAGTCCCAGACTCGGAGCACAGTCGATGATGATATAGTCGTAATCGTCCCTTACCGACTGCAATGCTTTTTTCAGCATGTACTCCCGGTCTTCCTTGTCCACCAGTTCGATTTCCGCCGCAACGAGGTCGATATGGGAAGGAACAATATCAAGATTCGGTGTAGTGGTCTGCTTGATGCACTTTGATGTTTCCACACTGTGCTCCAGCAGGTTATAGGTGGAGTATTTCACATCGTCCACCCCGAGGCCGGAAGTGGCATTGGCCTGAGGATCAGCATCGATAATTAATATCTTTTTTTCCAACACCCCCAATGCCGCAGCCAGGTTAACGGCGGTTGTGGTTTTTCCTACTCCCCCTTTCTGATTAGCGATACCTATGATTTTTGCCATGTTTCAAACTTTAGAGCTCAAAAATACACATTTTTCCCTGCCCTCCATGAACAGGGAAAACGAAATTTGAGTTAAAATATTGTTAATTAGCAATTTAGCGTAAAAAAAAATTATCCACAAAAAAAATTCTTTGTGGATAAGTATTGAAGATCTGTTATTATGTTAATTATCAAGCTTCATGGTGATCGGAAACCTGAAATAGCTCCGCACCGGCTGGTTCTTCACTTTGGCCGGAATCCATTTCCCTTTGATCAGCCTGATGGTCCTCAGCGCTTCGTTGTTGAAGTCTGCATTTTTGCCTTCGGCTTTCAGCCCGGAAATGCTTCCGTCTTTTTCCACGATAAAAGTAACAGTGGTCTTCATGACTTCATCCGTTTCCATTCCGGAACCGTCGAAATTGTTCATTACTTTATTCCTGAAAGCGTTTACGCCGCCCGGGAATGACGCTTCCACATCCACCACAGTAGGAATACCTCCGGAATCATCGGTTTTTGCTTCCGCTTTCGGCGGAGGTGTTACGGAAACCGGACCGGTAATGGCGGGCGCCTGCGGAACATAGGTGTTGGCCGGAGCCGTTTCCCCTTCTGCACTGTTTTTCACTCCCGAAGCCGCTCCTTCGATTTTTTCCACTACTTTTTCGTTGGTTACATGAGCAGTAGGATCCGGCAGGCGGTCATCGGTGGTTCTCACTTTAGGCGGCTGGGCCTGTTGTTGAACAGGCACTGTTACGGGCGGTACGACAACGTCCGGTACATCCTGCAAATCATATGGCCCGAAACTACAGCTTATAATAACATCTGAATCAGATGTGTGTAAGGCCTGTATGGCTAATGGTGTTAAGGAAATCGCCGCCATGAGTGCTGCTCCTGCGAAGAGGGCTTTGGTTAGAATTCTGCCTGATTCGTTTCTCAGGGCATAGGCACCGTATTCTTTGTTCCGGTGTTCGAAGAGGACTTCGTTGAAACGAAATTCCTGATTCTGAAGCATGTTTTTCATCCTTTCTAAAATTTAAGCATTAGTAGATTATTAGTATTTTGCCTTTCTGCGGCAAATAATAATGGAGTATCAAAATATCTGCCATTATACTATTGAAAACGCACTTTTACATCACATATTATGCAGATGAGATAAAATTTAATTATGTAATGAATAGGATGAATGAGATGGGCCGGATGCCGAAAGGAAATGAATAAAAGAAGTAAAATAAATGCATACCGGTTATTTTTCGATAATGACCGGTAAAACAGTGTGTTGACAAATAACACATAGGTTTTTCCCGGGACTTCTGCCTAGCCCTGATTGCAGCGGCATCCTTTTTCTGCACCGGACCGGGCCCGGCGAAAAAGATACAGCGGAAAGCAGGTTCCCGGCTCCTGATGGCAAATGGCGGATAGCGAATGGCTGATGGCTGATGG
>JAKOOI010000224.1 GCA_022701475.1 Weeksellaceae bacterium | reverse complement strand
ATCCTCTATTTCACCTCAGCTCCTATTACGCAGCGGATGGTTCATCTGGTGGTCTGTGCTTTCGGGATCCTGTTTTCGTTTACCCTGAGTTCGTTTTTCAGCTTTAACGCGTATGCAGCGGCAGGTGCTCTGGGCGTCATTGCTTTCCTGGCACACTTTCTGGCCTCTTATTTTAAAATGCCGCCGCCCGGGAATTTCTTCTTCATTATGGTAGCTGCCATGGCCGGAACTTTTCCGTTTGAACCGGAGCTCATCCCGGTAAGGGTAGGGCTGGTAACGATGGGAGCCATCCTGTCCTGTTCGCTCGCTTTCCTCTATTCGGTTTTTGTTGAAAAAAGTAAGGTGGTTACCCTACCCAGAAGAACTTTTAACAAGAGGAGGTACACAAAATTCGTTGAAAGTGCTGTCATCGGTTTTTTTATGGCACTCACACTGGTTACCGGCCATCTTCTCCAGTTCAGAAATACCTACTGGATTTCCATTGCCGCAGTGGCCATTGTCCAGGGCCGGAATTTTGAGCATGTAAGGCAGCGCAATATGCACCGGATCCTGGGGACCTTCATCGGGATCGGGTTTGCCTGGGTCATTCTTCTGTTCAATCCGGAAAAACTTGTGATGATTATTATCATTGCCGTACTTCAGTTTATCATCGAACTGCTCATTGTAAGGAATTACGGTTTTGCCGTAGCCTTTATTACGCCGCTCACCATTCTTCTGGCAGAAACCGGAAGTGAAGTCCATCATCCGGTGGAGCAGCTGATGCATGCCAGGCTGCTGGATACGGTCATCGGAAGCCTGATCGGCCTGACAGCAGGGTTTTTCCTGCATCACCAGCAGATCATCAACAACCTGGAAAAGAACATCAGGTTTTCCTATTTTCAGTTTAAAAAATTAAAGAAATAAATGACTTAGCTATGGTTCGTATTGTTATTGTATCGGTACTCCTTTTGTGGAGTTGCCAGCCAAAGGCACAGGATGCTTCCAAAACAGAGACAGCAGCTCCTCTGAAAACGGAATTCACGCTTCCTAAAAAGCTGAAGGAAGTTTCAGGAATTGCGCTTTCAAAGGACAGGAAAACGCTATGGGCCATCGAAGATCAGGGCAATAAAAATGTAGTGTACGGCATGGATCTTCAGGGCAATATAACCGCTGATGTACTGATCGGAAATGCGGAAAACCACGACTGGGAAGATATTACGGCCGATCCGCAGGGAAATCTCTATATCGGTGACTTCGGGAACAACGATAATGACCGGCAGGATCTGGCCATCCTGAAGCTCGATCTGAAGAATACCGGGCAGAAGACGGCCAGGGTAACCCAAAAAACGGAATTTCATTATGAAGGGCAGACGGAATTCCCTCCGAAAAAATCGAACTGGCTGTATGACTGCGAAGCCTTTATAGAGATGGACGGAAGTTTTTATCTCTTTACCAAAAACAGGAGCAAGGGATTCAACGGGACTTTTCTTGTGTTCCGCATTCCAAACCAGGCAGGAAATTTTGAGGCGAAATTAATCGGCACCTTACAGCTGAAAGGCGGGTACAGCGATGCCGCCATTACTTCTGCCGCCATCAGTCCGGAAAAAGACAGGATTGTCCTTTTGAACCATAAAAACATTCAGGTGCTTACCGGATTTTCGGCCGGTGATTTCAGTAAGGTAAAAATACAACGCCTCTCACTGGAGCACAATTCCCAGAAAGAAGCAGTGGTCTTTCTCGATGAGAATACGCTACTGATAGCGGATGAGAAAGATAAAAAAACAGGTGGGAAGGCATACCGTTTTTCCCTGCAGAAATGATATAACCGGAATCAGAAACAGCATATAATAAATCAAAAATCCGCAGGCCTTGATGGTCTGCGGATTTGCTTATATAATCAAAAATTCTAGATACGTTTCTGTAGAAGGAAAACTCATTAAAAAGTCAGTCCTACGCCGCCTGAGATCCTGCCCCCGTCTTCGCCGGTAAAATAATCCAGCCGGGCGGAAAACATTTCCAGGACATTCATCCAGAAACCGGCTCCGACACCCTGGTGCCATTTGTCGGAAGATTCGCGGTCCATCCACACCCTCCCGATGTCATAGCCTACCAATACTCCCATATTCACCGGGACAATCCTGTTTTTAATGCGCCCGAAGTCCCATCTTACTTCCGAGTTATTGACGAAATAGGATTTTCCTGCAAACCGCTCGTTCCTGTATGCCCGCATGGCGTTGTTTCCGCCGATAGCGGCAGCCTGGTAAAACTCAAAATTGTTATTGTTGATGATCATGGCATTGGAAGAATTGGCAAAGACAAACTTCCCGCGTTTATCGATCCTGTGGAAGACATTCATGGTTCCCTGGAAAGTGGCAAAATTCTGGTCAAATTCTTTGATGTTGGCTTTCCAGCCTGCATTCAGCATCAGTTCCAGCCCCAGAGTAGGAAATGCCTGTTTGTCCAGATTTTTAAAGCTGAAGGTATAATTGGCTCCTGCAAACTGCTGCCCGTCGTAAACAGCCGGATGTACATCCGGGGAAACGGCTACGAAACGGTCATCGGTCCTCTGTACTTTGGCATGCTCGAAATTCAGCTGGAACTGGTGTTTCAGGTTCAGCCAGCTGGTAGTGGATACGGAAGGGGCAAATTTAAACTGTGAAATCCTCACACGGTTGTAATTTCTGTCTACCGCATCCTTGTCATATTCCGTCTCATTGCCGAGCCCGAAGAACGTGCGGGCAAAATATGGAGTCGTATAGCGTGCATCGATTCCTGCATCCCAGCTTCCGATGGCCTTTTTAAAGACCCCTTTATAGCCCACGTTGAACCCGCCTGTTGCCGTATAAACGTTGGCACTCAGCGTATGTTTCTGGGTATAAGGATCACGGATGAAGTTATTGACCGTATAGTTGGCCACAACGCCAAGGATCACTCCGTCGTCCGGATTGAAGTTGGCATTCGGAAGTCCTGCGAAGAAACTGTATTTCGGATGCTTCCAGTTGTAGGTATTTACGTTGTAATCGTCTTTTATGCGTCTGGAAGCCGATGGCGCATTGTAGGT
>JAKOOI010000192.1 GCA_022701475.1 Weeksellaceae bacterium | reverse complement strand
TTTAATCCAAAGTACTGGTTGTGACACCGCCTCCGATCATATGGATATCTTCCGGTTTTCCAAAGGCGCTGCTTTCTTCCAGGTCCTTAGGGTTTTCGCAGTTTTCCGGATGATCTTCAGGGAAGATCGGCAATGCGTGATCCACGATCAGCCCTGCAGAGCCCGCCTGTAAAATGGTTAGCGTTGTAGGGATTCTGGTGATCCAGTATTTTCCCTGCGGCTGTCCTGTCGGCTGTCTCAGTTCGTCCGCCATGCTCATATACAGCGGGTCTCCGATCACGGGAACATCGCCGTCGTTCCAGATCCTGCCGGTGCTCATAAAGAACTGCACGGCGTCTTCAAATCCGGGATTGACCGTTACGATCACCCTGGCCATTCCGGCCTGCAGGAAGTTTCTGAACAGGGGATCCGCACTTTCGGACAGGTACATCTTCTGCCATTCATCACGGCTGGCCCAGTAGTAAGGATAGAAGGTATAATCCATAATGCTCCATTCAAAGGCCTGTTCCATGAATTTGGCAAGTGCCGTGTACTGGTCGAGATCATTGCTTAACGTAATGCTGAAATCCTTCATTTCGGTACCGTTGGTGAATTTTTTTCCCAGAATGCCCAGATAATCCTGCAGGAGATAGGCGATGCAGTTATGCTTAAGAATGACGGATTCCATCTCACGGTAGAAATTCCCGATTTTTTCTTCGTTACCTGCCTGTTCTGTCTTTGCCTTTTCTTCCGCTTCCTTCTGCCTGATCAGAAATTCAGCATAGGCTGCTTCATAGGCCGTAATAATGGCATCAAAGTTTTCCTGTTTCCATGTCTGCATAAAATCATTGGAAAGTTCACAATTCATAATAATATTATATTCACATGACTCCAGGTTTCTTCCTCTGAAGCTGAAAACGGCATTATTATTAATATTAGCGCCTGAAAATGTTCTTCTGCCGGTACTTGAGGCATTTCCAAAATTCATATTGAAGTCTCCGCCCATGAAATTAGTAGAATAAGCCTCACTGTTATGAAATCTGGACTCTCTTACTAATACAAAGTCAACATATCCGGATTTTCCTATATAATTCTGAGGAATCTGCATCAGTCTTGTATAAGGACCGGAATTGTCCCTGGAATTAGGTTTTTCGTAGATCTGAGCCTGCTTAACCGTTATATTTCTTTCAGGAAGTGCTGTAAGTTCTACTCTATAGATTTCTGCCCAATATCTTATCAGTTCTTCCGTTGTTTTCGCATTTTCCATTTTATTGGAAACTGCTTTGCGGGGATCTACAGGTTCCTTCACAGTTTCTTTTGATGCAAAAGTCGCCAGGCGGTGCAGTTTTGCCGGTTCCGGAATCATGAATTCAAACATGGTCCTTTTACCGTAATTGTAGATCTGGTTCTTCATTTTCTTGTCCACCCATCTGTATACTCCGGTAATATGCTTAGGCCTGGCAGCGTCCGGATTATTGGTATCGGTTACTTTTCCGCGGTTATCGAACTCATGAACATTGGTTTCCGTATATTCCCGGATGATTTTCTGAACACGTTCTTTGTTGATTTTGGTCAGTACACGTTCCATAGCCCGCTCGGTAATTTCCTGCGATTTGGCCACTGCCTGTCTTGTGCTGTCATGCTGGGCTGTAGTATTGGCGTAGCCTGCTGCTACTTCCATGGTCCAGCCCCAGGCTTTTCCTCTTGCTCTTGTGCTGGCTTCAAAGCTCTGCTGTTTCTCAATTTCTTTGGCCACTTCAGTCTGCATCTCATTTCTTTCAGTTTTTGTCGTGTCAGAAATTTTTTCCGTTTCAACGGACTCGGATGTTGTGTCTATGGTTTCGGAATAATCCCTGGATACAGAAGATTTGTGGCGGAGTTCGCTGGCCATTACATTTTCAATATTGGAAACTTCACCCGGCACATACGCATGGACACTTTGTTCTACTTTCAGGTAATCCGCAATTCCCAGTCTTTTAACGCCGAAATGTTTGGGTGTAAATGTCCCGGAGCTTACCGTAGTGCCCTGGTCGGGGTTTCCACCGCCTTCTTCAGGCTCCTCCGTTTCGATTCTGAATGAAAATCTTCCCGTATATACTTTTCCGGCAACCATGTCATGATACAGAACAACAGCAGATTCACCATTTTTAAAGTACAGGATCACCTTTACGGATGAGACCGCTCTGATGGAACTTTCTACTACAGGAAAGATCACTTTTCCGTCCACTACATCGATGGAAGGAATATTCTCCAGATAATTGTCATTGTTGCTTGCCATTTCTAAGGTAGCGGAAAGCAATCCGAGCGCAGTACTGTCCGTATTGTAGTAAAACGAAACGGAATGTTTAGGAACGGAAGCAATCATGGTGGTCTGCAGTTTGAGAAAATAAGTTCCCGAAATTTCAGAATACGTTGTCCTGCTTACAGGGACCAATACGCTGCCTATTCTGCTGAATTCCTGTTCTGTAACCGGAGATTTTGAAAGCAACGTTTCAATACCGGTGGTGATTTTTTGATTCAGTACCTCATACACTTCTTCAAATGTATCATACTCATCTGTTATTGATACCGGTATTTTACTGATCAGCATTTCCTTGTCTGAAATCATCTCAAGCTGCGAAAAGTTAAGGGCAGGATAAGGTCTGCCATTATTAATCAGGGTAAAATGCTCAACGAAATAGGCAAATGAATCCCCGGACAATTGGCTGCTCAGATCTTCAAAATTCAGCTCATTCTTATAATCGAATGTAAATGCAGGAATATTGAATTCATCCAGACTTGCATACAGCTTATCAATTTCCTGCTGCGTCATCGTACTTGTGATCTGGTCTTCTATCCTTTCTATTGCTTCATTACGCGCATCAATAGCAGGCTGATAGTGGGTTTTGTATTCCCTGTAAGCTTTTTCATATGCCTTTGTTCTGAGTTTATAGAAAGTCTTCTGCATATCCTCCAGTTCAGATTTCAGCGTACTGAGAGCTTTTTTCTCTACTTCCAGAAGAGATAGTTCAGCAATTTTTTCTCCTTCCATTTTTAAAAGATGCTGTACCGGAGCGGGCAGCTCATTGGCCCCGATCATCCCTTTCCCGACAGGAGATGAATCCACCTGGAAGGAACCGTTGGCGGAGGTGTTTCCGGTGTTTCCGTCGCAGAAGAGGGAAGCCGGCAGCACGATTTTGGCATCCCGTGCTTTGGCTTTCAGGTCGGGCCCGTTGATTTTTTTTAGTTCATCGGAAGGCTGCAGGGTGCAGACGTACCCGAAGTGCAGTGCTTTCAGCATCTGGGTAACAGCTTCCTTTACATAGAAGTCCTGCTGCGTCAGTACCTGAAAGATCAGATTGTTCCAGAGTTTTGAAACCATATCGTCATCCGCTTCCTGGAAAGCTGCAACGGCTGCGGTCTCATCATCTGCAGAAAGAGGTTCCTTTTTGGCCATCTTCCGGCCGAGCCTGAGAATCTCGTTTAATGCGGTATCATTTTCAATCTCCGATTCTTTTTTAAAGGCCAGGAGCGCAAATGTTTTGGCCTCCCTTTCCATAAGCCCGAATTTCACGAGGGCCGTATTGGTGAGCTGCGGTTTGACGGCATTATCAAAGATACCGGTGAGTTTATCTTTCCTGTGGATGAATCCCAGGTTTTTATCTTTGGTTTCCGTTAATTGAGGGTTCCGTAAGCTTACAAACCGGAATAGCGTCTGTGAAGCGTTGTTTTTGTTGTCTGTTGTCATGTTGATAAATGGTATTAAAGGTTAAAGTAAAATCAGTTCCTGCAGGACGGCAGAGACATTTGTTCTGTAAGCATTATTCTGGCAGAACATTCCGAATTTTAAAGCTTTCCGGGTAATGGTGCCGATTTCTGTATAAGTCCCGGTGTTCAGGGTGATGGAAGAGATAAGCATATTGCCTTTCCTGATAAAGCTGAAATCACCATGCGCAGCGGTATCATAATTGACCGTACAGTATACAGGTTCCAGTTTATTTACCTGGCATTTCCATCTTAATCCTTCCCGGCTGTACAGCATTCGTATGAATGGAGAAGCCTGATTGGCAAGGGCAGGAGCCGTATCTGAATCTACCGGTCCGAAATAATATTCAGGATTTCTTGAGTATTCCCAGTTGTGGAGGTTCAGGTTGACACTGCCTCTTAAAATAAAGTCCCGGTTTTCCGGAATAACAGGCTTGCTTACTAAAGAAGCAATGAATACATTATCATTTTCCGGGGGCTTTACATTCGGGTCTATAGAGAATATACAGGTATTTCCGTGCCCGTAGATCAGGCTGCTGCTCGTATCATTGTAGAGTTTCCTGTCCCATTGGGTTGCTGATAAATCCACCTGTGACAGTTTGCTGCTTACTGTAATTGTAGTGCCTGTGATATAGGATGCTGCACCGTTGGAGATCATGATTTTATACTCGCCTTCCGCCAGGCTGCTGCAGTTGCAGTAGAAAATAAGATCTGTTCCGTTCTGGAACAGCTGGACCTGGGAATTAGGGATGGCGGCAGCCAATGTGCCTGCTGCTGTCATCAGGCTGACCGAGAAGTTGGCCGGATTCAGGTTCAGTCCGGTTCCTTTCAGGGTAAACCAGGTATTCTTGTCGGATTGGTCTGCAATGGGCGGGAGGATATAGGCTACGCTCATGGTATTGGTGGTCCATCCGCCGTTCATCTGGGTCCTCCAACCTGTTTTTTCCTCCTCCGTCAAAAGGGCGGGAGCCGTAATGAAAAAATCCTTTTTCAGATCGTTGACCAGAATTTTTTTCGTTGCCTGTTCGGGATCCAGCAGCGGTATAAAATGTTTGCCTCCGGGCCTGGTAAGGGTTTCGGACGGCTTATCGAGCTTGGTAAACAGCAGATCCTGAAAAGCAGAGGTATCAATAATCTGGATATACCTT
>JAKOOI010000183.1 GCA_022701475.1 Weeksellaceae bacterium | reverse complement strand
TATGACAGGATAGGAGGCGTACATATCGCATTGGTACCGAAAGGGCAGGCCTCGTATACCATGAACGATCCGCAGGTAAAGAGAATGGAAGTGGGAAGGTATATTACCCCTTTCATGAATAAAAATATTTCCCCTACGGAAGTTCCGTATACCTATGAGGTGAATAATCTCTATGCCGTTTTCAGCAATGCGGCTCTAAGGGCTGCTTATGACATCTGGGTGGAACTGGATGTATTCGGGGTTCCGTATGCTGCCAATACTCAGGTAGCAGGCTGTGCAAACAGGAATGACGTATTTGCCGGTACGCTGACTTTCGTTACCTCCAATGATCCGGCCATCACCAATACTTTCAATGCCCTTCTTCCGCTATTGGATTCCAGTACCCTGAATAACTATAACAATACCGATGTGGCCGGGCAGACCGTTCGTCTTGTGAATTTCAACCTGCCGCAGACAGCTGCCAATGCTTCCTTTTTCATTGTCACTTCGCCCCATGGGGCCGGCACCAACGGGGAAGAATATGTTAGAAGACAGAATTTTGTGTACCTGGACAATAGCCAGGTGCTCAACTTTTTTCCGGGAGGGAAATCCTGCGAGCCTTACCGGATGTACAATACCCAGGGAAATGGAATTTACGGATCTACTCCTAAAACCACACTCTGGTGGACCAGCTGGAACAACTGGTGCCCGGGAGACGCCGTGCCGATAAGAACTTTCTCCGTACCATCTCTGTCTGCAGGGAGCCATACCCTGAAATATGAAGTACCGGATGCTGAGTTTTACAACCAGGACGGACAGGTGGTATTGTCCATGTATATGCAGGGCCAGAGCCAGAACCTCTCCGTGAAGGACGTTTCAACGGTGGATGTCTCCATTTTCCCGAATCCTACGGCAGATTATGTGACCGTAAGAGGCCAGAAGGAAGTGAGGCAGATCAGTGTGTTTACGATGGACGGCAGGAAGCTTTCGGAAACCAACGGTTCCAAGGCAGACCTTACGGCTTATCCTGCCGGAACTTATCTGCTGGATATCATTCTGGAAGGGAATATCCGGTTTACCCATAAAGTAATGAAAAAGTAATTTAAGGCTATTTCATATTAAAAAAATATTTTCATATTTGTATGAATGGTGGCAAACTTCCGGGTGTTCCGGGGAATTGTGGTAACCAATGCGAAATTAATGGAAATACATGTGAACAATTTGGCCTAACTTGTCAATTATACTGAATTTATAATGACGGAGTTGCAACAAGTGGCTGTATGAAATGTGTGTAATCCTAAAGAGAACTAATATAATGCGAGATGTTTTTCCTACATCTCGCTTTTAATTGAAAATGAAAAAAGTATTTCTCATTTACTTAATATGTTTTTCTGTTAATTATGCTTTAGCACAAAATATGTCATTTCTTTATGAAATGACATATAAAACTAATGTACGTAATAATAATCATAAGAAAGAACTTTATTATCTTGATGTTTCAGACAAAGAATCTGTTTTTCGGTCTGAATATGAAAAAAGTTCAGATTCTTTGATTCAGAAAACTGGATTTGGGTTAGGTTTTAAAATATTTTATAATCATCAGTACTATATACTTAAATCATTATCTGAAAACAAAGTTTATAAAATCATTTCCACCCCTATCTTTAGTGATATTTATTATTTACGGATTGAAGATCTCAATTGGAGAATTTCAACTGAAAAATTGAAAATCGGGGATTTTAATTGTCAGAAAGCAGAACTGAATTATGGTGGAAGAAAATGGATTGCATGGTTTACACAAGAAATTCCTTTGCAGGAAGGTCCTTATATTTTTAATGGTCTGCCTGGTCTGATTATCAAAATTTCAGATGTAAATTCCGATTATCATTTTGAGTTGGTTAAAATTAAGAAAAATGCGAATGCAATACCTCATCTACAGGCAAAGAAAGAAGTTACATGGGAAATATTAAAAAAAATGGAATTAGATTTTTATAAAGATCCTTATGCAGAAGTCAGAACAAGAAACATTGGATATGTAAATGCAAATGAAAAGGGTGAAAAAATACAGCTGAGTATGAAAAAAATGACGGAAAGCATGCAGAAAAATATTAGAGATAATGACAATTTTATCGAATTAGATCATATCATTATATACGATTAGTCTTTTAAAAAAAACTTTCCAATTATGTTTTATAAAGAAAGGGTATTTATATTATTGTCTAATAAACAATTCTATATAAATACCCATATCTGTTTTGTCTAACGGTAAAATTCTTAATCAAAATTCTGCAGTTCCACCAGCCGGTTGTACATTCCTTTGCTGGCGATAAGCTCATGGTGGGTTCCCTGTTCCACGATTTTGCCTTTTTCCATCACAATGATCCAGTCTGCTTTCTGGATGGTGGAGAGGCGGTGGGCAATTACCAGGGAAGTCCGGTTTTCCATCATTTTTTCCAGTGCATCCTGAACGAATCTTTCCGATTCCGTATCCAGTGAAGACGTGGCTTCATCCAGGATCATGATCGGCGGATTTTTCAGCACGGCACGGGCAATGGAAATCCGCTGTTTCTGGCCGCCGGAAAGCTTACCTCCGGCTTCACCGATATTGGTATCGTACTGCTGGGGCAGGTCCATGATGAAATCGTGGGCATTCGCTACTTTGGCAGCTGCCTGTATCTCTTCCAGCGAAGCATCCGGTTTACCCAGCGATATGTTATTTCTGATGGAATCGTTGAACAGGATGTTGTCCTGTGTCACCAGCCCGAACAGCTTCCTGTAGCTGGAAAGCTTGATATTCTTGATATTTTCCCCGTCCACCAGGATTTCCCCGCCGGTAACATCGTAAAAACGGGTAATCAGGTTTGTTACGGTACTTTTTCCGCTTCCGCTCTGGCCTACAAGGGCAATGGTTTTGCCTTTCGGAATGGAGATGGAAAAGTTTTTAAGGATCTCTTTTTCTTCATATCCGAAGGTAATATTCCTGAATTCAACCCCTTTACTGAAATTTTTTATTTCATGCGCATCTTCCACTTCCCGGATATGGAAATCGGCATCGAGTATTTCAAAGATTCTTTTTGCCGACACTTCTCCTTTCTGAAGATTGGAAACGGCGGACGATAAAGCTTTCAGCGGCTGCAGGATCGTATAGAACAGCGCGATGTAAGTGATGAACTCACTTCCCGACAATCCTTTTCCCTGGATGGCAAGACGGCCTCCGAAATAAACAATCATCCCGATGGTGATGGCTCCCAGCAGTTCGCTAACCGGCGAGGCAAGGGCTTTCTTCTTGAAAAGACGCAGGGAAAGATGCCTGATCCTGTTCAGTACCTCGTCAAACCTCTTTTTGATCTGCGGAGAAGCATCAAAAATCTTGATTATTTTTAAGCCCACCAGTGTTTCATCTACAAAAGAATACATTTTTCCCAGTTCGTTCTGGGCTTCACCGGTATCTTTCTTCAGGCTTTTTCCGATGATGGAAATCAGGGTACCCATAACCGGAAAGACCACTAACGTAAATACGGTCAGCTGAAAGTTGGAATAGAGAAGGTAGCCCATGGTGATGATGATCACGATCGGGGAACGGATGATATCAATTAAGCTGTTGAGGATATTGGCTTCCACTTCGCCTACATCCGAGGTAATTCTTGCAAAGACATCGCCTTTTCTGGAATTGGTAAAAAAGGACACCGGCAGCTCCAGGATTTTATCATGCAGCCTGATCCTGAAGTCCCTTGAAACCCCGGTTCTTGAAAAAGTAAGGTAAAATTCAGATAAATAACTGAAAATATTTCTCAGGAAGAACATGGAGATGAACAGGATGCAGGTAATCAGGAGAATGTATTCAGGTCCCTTTTCCATCTGCAGCTGCTGGATGTAATAGTTGAAACTGTCTTTAAGAAAGCTTCCGGCACCTGAAATCCCGGTATAGACAGGTTCAGCATTAATTTTTTTGTTTTCTTTATCAAACAGGATATTCAATACCGGCATAAAGAAAAGCATGGCTATGATATTGAATAAGGCATAGAGAATGTTGAAGAAAATACCGGCTGCAATAGATTTTTTATAAGGAAGTATCTGGTCTATCGCTCGTTTATAATAACTCATTAAATTTTAGATTAATCAGACAAAAGTAAGCAAAATTAATAGACCAGACGTTTCCGATCCTGTTTTACTTTATCTTAAAAGGGTAGTCCTGCTGATCAGATAAAGCAGGGCCACCGGATTGGTGGCCCCGTTAATTAGAATTTCACTTTATCGTTATATTTCGGGCTGAAGTTGGTGGGAGTCAGCTTTTCAAGCGTTTTTCCAAAATTATTGATGATGCTGGTCATATTGGCAATATTTACAATATGCATGTCGTCATCCTCATGGTGATAGTGGGTTGCCTTGGTCATGTCTACCGTGGAGAATGAGTGGGCGATGATTTTCTTTTTCACGAAGCTTACGTTGTCTGAACGGTAAAACAGCTGCTGGGCAGTATATGGGTCCGGGTGGATCTTCAGTGCGTTTGCTGCATTTCTGTTGAACAGTTCATCGAGATCTGAAAATTCGTCACCGGTCATGAACAGGGCATTTTTCCCGAACGCAGATTCGGTAGCGACCATCTCGAAGTTGAAAAGGGCAGCCAGGTTGTTGTAGATAGGGTCAAGCTTCGGGTCTTTTGCAATGGCTCCGGAGCCCAGCATTCCTTTCTCTTCACCGTTGAAAGCCATGAAGACCATGGAAAATTCCGGCTTTTTGTTTTTAAAATAATCGGCAATGCCTACCAGGGTGGTGATTCCGCTGGCATCGTCATCGGCGCCGTTATAAATAGGGTCTTCTGTATTTTTGCTCGTCCCGATATGGTCAAAGTGCCCGGAGAAGCCCAGGTATTGATCCGTTTTTCCTTTTTTGATCCCGCAGACATTGTAAGCGGTTTTACCATTGTATTCAAAAGGGACGAGGTAAGAATTACCGGTGCAGTATTCCAGGTTGTTTTCTTTGAAAAGCGTAGCAATATATTTTGCCGCATTATCATTTTCCGGAGTTCCGATTTCCCGGCCTTTCATTTCATCGGAAGCCAGTGTTGAAATAACGGTACGTATCCTTTCTCCGGATACAGCCTGTGAAAAAGCGCAGACAGAGAATAAGGAAAGCGCAAGAAAAGTGAGTTTTTTCATGTTGGATGGATTGTATAGGTAATCTGTCGCTGTACGAACGGAAATGTTGCACCGGAACGTAAATATTTATTGATGGCCGGAAGAGAAAGGAGAGTCAATGGTGAATTTTGCTCTGCAAGTGAATTCTGCTTCGCAGGTGAATTTTCATACCGAACTTAAATTGACCATTGACCCGCAGGTATTTACCATTGACAAGTGAATGGTGAATCTTGCTTTGCAGGTGAATTTTCAGGCTGGGATTAAAATTGACCATTGACCAGCACAGCGGATTGACCATTGACATTAATCACGTTTACCGGTTGTATTTATTGCCAAAGTACATA
>JAKOOI010000176.1 GCA_022701475.1 Weeksellaceae bacterium | reverse complement strand
TGTTTTCAAAACCTTGTAGGTTTAACCTGCCTCCGCCGATGAATTTCAGGTAGGGTTGAAATTCTCCATTCACTTGTTGTCAATGGAGAATTTCGCGCTGCGGGTCAATTGTGCTCCGCAAGGGAATTTCAGGCCGGCTGTGTCGTGGACACAAGCTTGGAAGCTTGCGCCGGCAGTAAATTACAGGCTGAGCTTAAAAATTGACCCTTGACCAGCAGGAATTGACCATTGACATTAGTAAATAAATATTCCGTAGGAATATTATCTGTGTAGGGAAAAGGGCTTTTTTGGACAGCATGCCGTAGGTATGCCATCTGAATACGGCTGCTGTTAAAAGATCTCAATTGGATTTCAGACAGCCCTATCAGCAGACCGGGATATCTGAAAAGGACCTTCACCCTAGCCGCGATAGAAACGGATACCCCACAGCGGGGCTGGAGGGTTGGAGCGTGTAAGGGTTTGGTGAGGGAAGGTTGGGAGAAGGTCGGCGCGAGGAGTATGAGTGGATAGCGCGATCAAGCTCCTGAAAAAGATAATGGTGAATTTTGTCTTGCAAGTCAACTTTTAGACTGGTCTGAGCGTGGGGACAAGCCCGGAAGCTTGCGCCAGTGGTGAATTGCAGACTGCTGTTAAAAATTCACTATTGACAAGCGCAGCGCGTTGGCCATTGACAAAAAGTGAATGGTGAATGGTGAATTTTGCTGCGCAAGTGAATTTCAGGCGGCTGGTCTGAGTGTGGGCACAAGCTTGGAAGCTTGCGCCAGCGTTGAATTACAGACTGCTGTTAAGAATTCACCATTGACAAGCGCACCGGATTGACCATTGACTTTACCGGTGAAAATAAAGTCTATCGTCCTAGCCCGGATAGAAACGGTTACCCCACAGCAGGCGCAGGAAAAGCATCGGCGCGAGGAGTAAGAGTGGATAGCCGGATCAGCTTCTGAAAAAAAAACTGCTATTATGAGTAGGCAGATGGATAAGGATCCGGAGCAGCCATCTTCTTTCTGATGAGTCCGATATTCTGGAATTAACTGGTCTGTTGTACCTTCAGTTTCTAAACCATCCTGAAAGAGTTTTGCTGGCCAAACCTAACGGCTTTTTAAAACCCGTTAGGTCTTTATTGCGTATAAAAATCATCATTAAAGGTCTGAAGTTCTGATGAGGGCCGCATCTTAGCCCGGGTTGAAGCAAAGTCAGCCCGGCACCGGTTCTGCTTTATTATTGGATAAATGGGTTTCTCTTATTGTCCGGATCGGCTGCGGTTTACTTGTTTTCTTTATTTCTGATCACTGTTAAACAGCTTGTTTAAATTTCCGGAAAGAAAATAAAATCCTTATTTTTGTAATATTCAATGAAAGATTACTATTATTTTCTCGGTATTTCAGGCGATGCTTCGGAAGAGGACATCAAAAAGGCGTACAGGAAGCTTTCGTTAAAATACCATCCCGACAAGAATGAAAACGATGATTTCTTTGCCGCCCGGTTCCGGGAAATCCAGGAAGCCTATGAGACCCTGAGTGACAAAGGCAGGCGGTATACCTATTACCAGAACCTGGAAAGCCATCAGAAAAGCTTCCGGTACAATATTCCGCCTTCCATCAAGACCTTTACTTCCAATAAAGTGCATGCTAAGAAAGGAGAGGAGATCATTATCAGCTGGCAGACGCAGAATGCCGATGTGGTAAAAGTACTGCCGTTCGGACTGGAAAAAACGTATGGGGAAAGGACCTTTAAGATCACGGAATTCAAAGACGGGAAATTCCAGCTGCTGCTGCATGCTACCAATTCACTGCTCCATAAAACGGTGGTCCAGGGCATTACCATCACCGAAGTCTTTGAAAGCGAAGGGGAGAAATTCAGGGATCAGGCCGAAGAGCTCTTCCGATCACAACCGAAAACGGCAGCCAATCCGCACGGCCGGCCTAAAATCATGAGAATCCTGATCGGCGTAGCTATGCTTATTCTTGCTGTCTATTTTCTCATTAAAAATTTCAGCCGCTAAGATCAGATGAAATGATATCAGTCCTCGTTGATGCCGTCTTTTGACAGGCCAGCGAATGAGAGGCTCAACGGTTGATTTCAGATCTTTAAAAACATTCGATAAAGGCTTTCTGAACCATTTCCGGACCGGGCAGGGCCTTTCATCATTTCCATACCTGCAAAAGCAACGGAATTACCGCTGCACCATAGCAGATGCTGCAACTGTTTCAGGTAAAGGCGGCAGGTCATAACAGGGCTCAGGAAATCTTCTTATTGCCCGGGCATTTCTTGCATCTCTTTCCTTTCTTGAATTTCTTGCAGCAGGATTTCTTTTCACCGCAGTGCATTTCTTCAGGAACGGCGATAAAAACCGGAGCCAGAGGCGGAACTTTAAATGGGACGATCATATTCATGTTGCAAATATATTAATTTAGAATAAATACAGATAATAATTTGTTGTGAATTTTATCAACTGACTGTTAAATAATTATAGCCGGCCGGAAACAATAAATCTGGAAATTCTGCGTTTACTATTGATGTACCTCCGGTATAAGAAAAATGGAAATCTGATTTCTTTTTTTTATCATTTTATTAAAATAGGAAGCTGGATCTTATTACTGAAAAAAGTGTGTTTTATCTGTTTTTGTCATTAATATAACAATAAAAACCTCTTAATTTTGAATACGATAGAATAGTTTTCGGGATTTTGCATGAATCCTTATTTAGTTGCGCGTTTTTCTAAAAATACGTAATTTTACGAATCTTTTTTACCCATATAATCTAATACTTAAAAATGAATACAGAACAGTTTGTAAGCCGTCACATTTCCCTGAATGAAGCCGATAAGCAGGCGATGCTGGAAAAAGTAGGCGTTTCAAGCATTGAAGAGCTACTCGCTCAGACTATTCCTTCTTCTATCCGTTTAGAAAAAGACCTTGCCATTTCAGAACCGCTTTCGGAATACGAAATGATGAACCACTCTAAGGAGCTGGCTTCCAGGAATACGGATTATACCAGCTATATCGGTTTCGGGTACCACAATACCCTGTTGCCGTCCGCTATTCAGCGGAACATCTTTGAAAACCCGAGCTGGTATACGGCCTATACCCCTTACCAGGCTGAAATCGCACAGGGAAGGCTGGAAGCGCTCCTGAATTTCCAGACCGTGGTGTGCGACCTTACAGGCTTTGCCCTGGCCAATGCATCCCTGCTGGATGAATCCACTGCCGCCGCCGAAGCCATGCACATGTTCTTCAATAACAGGACGAAAGACCAGAAAAAGGCCGGAGCCAATAAATTCTTCGTTTCCGACCTGGTAATGCCGCAGACCGTTTCCGTACTGAAGACCAAAGCGGAAGGACTGGAAATCGAAATCGTGGAAGGGGACCACAAAACCCATGCGTTCGACGCATCTTATTATGGCGTATTGCTGCAGTATCCGGGGAAAAACGGGATTGTTCTGGATTATACCGAAAATATTACCGAATATAAAAAACTGGACCTTCAGGTAGTAGTCGCCTGCGATCCGATGGCACTGGTGAAGCTGAAATCACCGGCTTCCATGGGTGCCGACTGTGCCGTAGGAACTACCCAGCGTTTCGGGATTCCATTGGGATACGGAGGTCCTCATGCCGCCTTTTTCTCCTGTAAGGAAGAGTATAAAAGAGATATCCCGGGAAGGATCATCGGGGTTTCCCAGGATATGTACGGGAAACGTGCCCTCAGAATGGCCCTTCAGACCAGGGAACAGCACATCAAAAGGGAAAGGGCAACTTCCAATATCTGTACCGCACAGGTACTGCTGGCAGTAATGGCCGGAATGTATGCCGTTTACCATGGACCGAAAGGACTGAACTATATCGCCGACCAGATCCACTTCAAAGCCAATGCGCTGAAGAACGGACTGAAGGCGTTAGGCTACCAGACGGTAGAAGAGCCGATTTTCGATACCGTGAAAATCATGGTCAGCGAAGATGAGAAAGGAAGGCTGATGAGAATGATGCTGGACCACAGGCTGAACCTGAATTATTTCACCGAAGGCGTGGTAAGCATCGCCATCAACGAGAGCACCACGTTGGATAAGCTGAATTACCTGATGGCTTCGTTTGCGCAGTTCAAGGATAAGCAGACCTTCAAACTGGAAATCAAAGAAGGGTACAGCATTCCGGAAGAGAACTTAAGAAAAGACGAAATCCTCACCGAAGAAGTCTT
>JAKOOI010000167.1 GCA_022701475.1 Weeksellaceae bacterium | reverse complement strand
TGTCCAGGATCCCGATCTCCGCATGCTTTGCCGGCACAAAACTTCCGATCTGTGCCATCAGGCATACAATGGCCGTTTGTCTCAGGATGGCCGATTTACCTGCCATGTTAGGACCGGTGACCATAATAATCTGCTGGGAATCCTTGTCCAGGAAAATATCGTTCGGAATATATTTTTCACCCAATGGGAGGGCATTTTCGATGATCGGGTGCCGGGCTTCCTTAAGATCGATGGCAAATGACTCATTCAGTACCGGCCGGGTATAACTTTCAGACACGGCGAGATCAGACAAGCCTACGGCAACATCCAGCTGCGCAATGATATTCGAGTTTTCCTGGATCTGGTCGATATGTACAATCGTATCGGAACATACCGTTCTGTAAAGCGTATGCTCCAGCATGCCTATTTTTTCTTCGGCACCCAGGATCTGGTTTTCATACTCTTTCAGTTCCTCGGTAATGTACCGCTCTGCATTCACCAGGGTCTGTTTCCTCAGCCAGTCGGCCGGAACTTTATCTTTGTGAGTATTCCGGACTTCGATATAATACCCGAAAACATTATTAAAATCGATTTTAAGACTGGAAATTCCGGTTCTTTCGATTTCGCGGCAACACATATCATCCAGGAACCCGCGGCCTTTGCTTTGCAATCCTCTCAAGTTGTCCAGTTCTTCAGAGATTCCCTGCTTGATGACATTTCCTTTGGCAAGATGCACCGGAAGTTCATCATTCAGGTGGTTCTGCAGGCAGTCGATCAGTTGGCCCTGGTCGTAGAGCGGATCCAGCCAGGCCAGCACACCGGCATGCGGATGCAGCAACGTCTTTATTTTCTGGATATTGACCAGGCTCTGGCGGAGGTAGCCCAGTTCTTTCGGTGAAATTTTTTCCGCTGCCAGTTTCCCCACCAGGCGGTCCAGGTCGGAAATGGATTTCAGGAGCTGAGAAATTTCGTATTTAAGCTGGTCATTTTCGTTTAAAAAATCGATCAGCGCCAGCCTCCGGTTGATTTCCTCAACGGATTTCAGCGGCAGGATCATTCTCCGCCTCATGAGCCTTCCGCCCATCGGGGTAGAAGTCCTGTCGATGATATCCAGCAATGATTTTCCCTGCGGATGGCTCGGATATACGATTTCCAGGTTTCTCAGGGTAAAGTGGTCCATCATCAGGAAATCTTCCTGCGGAATGGTCTGGATCTTGGTGATATGGGCCAGTAAGTTGTGATGGGTATCTTCCACCAGGTAGGCAAAGATGGCTCCGGCGGCTGTAATGGCCAGCGGCTGCTCGTCCACCCCGAATCCTTTCAATGAGTTGGTCCTGAAATGGGCGGTCAGCTTTTCATAGGCAAAATTATACTGGAAGGCCCAGTCTTCCAGCTTAAAGGCGTTCCTGCTTTTCAGCGGTTCAGGAATCTGCACGCTCCGCTGGTAAATAATTTCACTGGGGTCAAACGTATTGATGATGTGGAGCAGCTTCTCCAGGTTGCCTTCGCTGACCAGGAATTCCCCGGTGGAAACATCCACCAGCGCCATTCCGAACTTCTCCTTTTCCTTATGAAGGGAAAGCAGAAAGTTGTTTTTTTTGGAGCTCAGCACCTGGTCGTTGAACGTAACGCCCGGAGTCACCAGTTCCGTTACGCCTCTTTTGACGATCCCCTTAACCATCTTCGGATCTTCCAGCTGATCGCAGATGGCTACCCTCATTCCTGCCCTCACCAGCTTCGGCAGGTAGGAATCAATGGAATGATGCGGGAATCCCGCCAGTTCAATATGTCCTTCGCCATTGGCCCGTTTGGTAAGCACAATTCCCAGCACCTGTGAGGTTCTAACGGCATCCTGCCCGAAAGTTTCATAAAAATCCCCTACCCTGAACAGCAGAAGCGCATCAGGGTATTTTGCCTTGATGGTATTATACTGCGTCATGAGCGGGGTCTCTTTCTTTGTCTTTGCCATTAAAAATCGTTCTTGAAATTAGGATGGTAAAAGTATGAAATAAAATAAAATGAGTAAAGGCCCTGAACCTCTTCCTTTATAATTTAACCCATGCCGAATATCCGGGAAGACCTTTACCGGGTGTAAATCGGTCCCGGTGACTGCCACTTTCCGTTTCTGTGAACAATTCAGGCGGCTGAACGGACCGTTGCGGCCTATCTTATATCATCCTATTTAATTATCTTTGTCCGGTATGAGAGTTTACAATACCAAGCATTTCCTGAAGATCCTGTTCAGCCTTCATAAAAGTGATACGCTGAAGATCCTTTTTCCTACGATGGTTCTTGTAGGACTGTATTCCTGGGGCATCGAATACCTGGAAGTGGAATATCTCCATCTCTCTTCAAAGTCACCCGTCAGCAATGTAAGCATGATCCATTCCCTGCTGGGGTTCGTGCTTTCCCTGTTGCTCGTCTTCAGAACCAATACGGCTTACGACCGCTGGTGGGAAGGCAGGAAACTCTGGGGAAAACTGGTGAACGACTCCCGTAATTTTGCCATTAAAATAAAAGCCATCCTCGAAAACGACCGTAAAGACCTGGAACAGATTGCCCGTTACCTGAAATTCTTCCCGCATTTCCTGGCCAAGCATCTTTCCAAGGAATCTACCCGGCTGGCACTGGATGAAGACTACTCTGAAATCGAAGAATACATCAGGCATCACGGTCCGAGTGAAATCGTTATCCTGATGACCCATAAGCTCTACCAACTGAAAAAAGAAGGCAAGATCTCAGATACGGAAATGCTGTATCTCGATGCCCAGCTTTCCGGCTTCCTGGATGTCTGCGGCGGCTGTGAACGGATCAAGAATACCCCGATTCCGTATTCCTACTCTTCTTTTGTAAAGAAATTCATCATCTTATACGTGCTGGCATTGCCGGTAGCGTATGTGATCTCCATCGGTCTTTTCATGATCCCGCTGACGGTATTCGTCTATTACGTCCTGATGAGCCTGGAAATGATTGCCGAAGAAATAGAAGACCCTTTCAGCAATGATGAAAACGACATCCCGATGGAGGCCATCGCACAGAATATAGAAAAAAGCGTACACCGGATCATGGGCCTGCCCGGATGAAAATCTGCAGGAATCTGAATCTCGTACATGATAATAACCCCTCTATAAAATATTACCCTTGGTACAGAAATTAAAACTGGAAGAACTGAACAGAATTGATGTGGAAACCTTTAAGAAGGTTGAAAAGATACCGCTGATCGTGATCCTGGATAACCTCAGGAGCATGCATAATGTAGGAGCGACTTTCAGGACCGCCGATGCCTTTCTGGTTCAGGAGATCATCCTGTGCGGGATTACCCCGAGGCCGCCGCACCGTGAAATCCATAAGGCTGCCCTGGGAGCAACGGAAAGCGTAGACTGGAGCTATGAGAGCGACATCAATACCGCCATCAGGGACCTGAAATCCCGCGGCTTTGAAATAATCGGGATCGAACAGACCACCGGCAGCCGGATGATTACCGATTTCACCATTGATCCGGCAAAAAAATATGCGGTGATCCTGGGAAATGAAGTGGAAGGAATCAGTGACGAGGCACTTCCCCATATTGATTCCTTTATTGAAATCCCGCAGCTCGGAACAAAACATTCCTTAAATGTGAGCGTTTGCGGGGGAATTGTCATGTGGGAATTTGCCAGAGCCTTAAAATAAAAAAACTGCATGTGCCTAATAGACAGTGCAGTTTGAAATAAATCTAATAAAAAGTAAAAATGAAAGGCGACAAAGATACCTATTTTTTCGTTACGGGCAAATTTTAAAATCGCTTTTTTTATTTTTACGGAAAAAAAGTTGGCATTTCAGAAATAGTTTCATTTAATTTTTTATAAATTAGCACAATGTTTATCAAAGACTATATCTCAAAGGATTTCCCATGCTTTAGTCTGTCTGACTCTATAGAATCGGCAAGAGATATGCTGGATGCATTTGGATATTCTCATATTTTCATTAAAAAATCCAATCAGTTTTACGGGGCCCTGGCCGAGGATTTCCTCTATGAGGAAGAAGGCATCCTGAAAGACCTGGAACATCAGATCGAGCGCTTTGCCATCCTGGAGGACCATAATATTATGGACAGCATCCGGCTTTTCTATACCTTCAATGCCAATGTGGTTCCGGTGATCAATAAAGCGGAGAAGTACCTGGGCTACATCAGTTGTGAAGACATTTTCCAGGATCTTTCCAAATACCCGCTGTTTTCCGAATCGGGAGCCATTCTTACGGTAGAGACTCCGGCACGGAAGTATTCGATGACGGAAATTGCCAATATCGTGGAAAGTAATAACTCCAAATTTTACGGAGCCTTTATCAGTTCCATGTCCGATGAGGCCATTCAGGTCACCATAAAGATAAGCAATGAAAACCTGAGCTCTATTGATGAAACATTCGACCGGTACGACTACAGAATCGTACAGAAATATTATTCTGATGATAAATCGGATCTGTTTCAGGACAGGTTTGGGTTTTTACAGAAATTCATAGAAATTTAAAAGACAGATGAAGGCAGCCATATATTCTCAGAAAAAAGATCTCGATACCTTTTTATATTTAAGCAAATTTATTTCCGAGCT
>JAKOOI010000161.1 GCA_022701475.1 Weeksellaceae bacterium | reverse complement strand
TCTCCTTGTTTCTTTCCACATCTTTCAGCGTCTGCAGGATAGGGGAGTTGCCATTCAGCTTGTCTCCGGTATATACTTCCAGGGTATAGTAGCCGGTGTTCAGTTTCTGGTTCGGCATGAATCCTACGGCATAGGCATTCCTGAATCCGGCGTCCTTGGCCGTTTTGATGTTGACGTCCCTTACGGAGGCAAGGTTGGTAACGCCGTAGTAGTACTTATACAGGCCGTTTTCCTTGATCGGTAAAATGTAGTTCAGCCCTTTCAATGCCGGATCGCCGTCATTGTATTTGGTAGGGGCACTGAGAAGGAGGATTCTGAAATCATTCTTCAGCGCCACTTCGGCCAGCCTGTCCGGCTCGGCTTTCTTCACTACGGCCGGTGTCCCGGATTTCCGGTCTACGGCTTTCTTGTAATCAATAATGGCTTTATAGATACTTTCTGCGATCTCGTCCTGTCCTTTCTCCGATGCCAGGTAATGGCTTTCCTCCGGATGGTTGATAAATCCGGTCTCAATAAGGACGGAAGGCATGGCATTCATCCGCAGTACGTGAAGGTTTTTCTGGAAAACACCGCGGGAACTCCTCTTGTCTTTATTTACAAAGTTGTCTTCCACCAGTCCTCCCAGCAGCAGGCTGGATTCCAGGTACCGGCTCTGCTGAAGCTTCAGGGCAATCAGGGATTCCGGTGAGCTCGGATCATAGGAGCCGAAGGTCTGCTTGTCTTTTTCATCCAGGAAAATTACGTCATTTTCCCTTTTCGCTACCTCCAGGTTGGTGTCATTCTGATCCGGGCCCTGTACGAAGGTTTCCGTACCATAGGCCGTCGGCCTCTTCGATGAATTACAGTGGATGGAGATAAAAAGGTCTGCCTTGCTTCTGTTGGCAAGATTGGTCCGGTCTGATAACGAAGGGTATTCGTCGATCTTCCGGGTGTAGATTACTTTGTAATCTTTATTTTTTTCCAGCATAGCTCCCACTTTTAAAGTGATGGCAAGGGTAACGTCTTTCTCTGCAATCCGGCCGATGTCCTCATAAGACCGGGTAGCTCCGTGGTCACTTCCCCCATGTCCCGCATCCAAAACGATAATGAATTTCTTTTGTGAAAAAATGAAGTTGCTGGACAGGATAAGAAGAAATGATAAAATTATTCTAAAATTTACTTTGTGCATCTTACAGTTTTAAAAAATATATTAATTTTGGGCCTTAATTGTATACCATAAATATAACAAATAAATTGGCCAAAACCGTCTCCAAAAATATATTACAAATTTTAATTATCCTAATTTTTAACAATTTTTTAGCACAACAGACCCCTGGAAAATTGCCTGAAAATGCGGTAAATGATACCATAGCAAAGCAGGATACGATTATCCTGCCGAAAGAATCCCTGGAGGATGTTTTACAGACTAAAGCAGACTACAACCGCCGGGATTTCCAGAAAAAAATGATCTACCTGAATAAAAATGCCCAGGTTAAGTATCAGGATGTACAGATTGATGCAGACTATATCTCCATTGATGAAGGCAAAAGCCTGATGTTTGCCCGCGGAAAGCAGGATTCCTTAGGAAAAATCATAGAACCGGCCGTCATCACACAGGCCGGAAAGAAATATGAAACCGACCAGTTCCAGTACAATACCAAAACCAGGCAGGCAACGGCGTTCAATGCAAGGACCGAAGAAAGCGAAGGGGTTATCGTAGCGGAAAAGACCAAAAAATACAATGATTCCGTCTTTGCCATGAGACGGGCCAATTATACCACCGATGATTATTTCATCAAGAAAAAGGATACTGCTGCCGATTACCATCTCCGGGCTTCCAACATTAAGCTGGTGAAGACCAAAAACAAATCTTCTATTATCTCCGGACCGATCCAGATGTACATCGAACAGGTGCCGACCCCGCTTATTATGCCTTTTGCCATCCTTCCGTTCTCAGATAAAAGGGCGGCCGGAATACTCATCCCCAGTTTCGGGGAACGCCAGGACGTAGGTTTCTTCCTGAACGGGCTTGGCTACTACCAGCCCATCGGGGAACACTTCGACCTGAAAATCCTCTCCGACATCTACACCAAGGGAAGCTGGAACCTGAGGCCGGAAATGAACTATGTGAAAAAATACCGCTATTCCGGGAACTTTTCTGCCGATATCGGAACCGCCGTGCGGGGAATCAAAGGGCTGGATGATTACGGGAGAACCAGTACCTACCGGATTGCCTGGAGGCATACCCAGGATACCAAGGCGAACCCGTTCCTTACCTTTTCTGCATCGGTAGATATCGTAAGTACGAAGTTTTACAACAATACCCTGAACAATAATTATATTCTCAATCAGAATGTCCTCAATACCCAGCAGAATTCTACAGTAACCCTTACCAAAAGATTCCTGAAGCTGCCGGCTACCATTACCGGTACGGCTTCCTATTCCCAGAATTTTGCAACCGGGCTTTCCGATCTCCGTCTTCCGCAGATGAATGTGGCCATCAACCAGTTCTATCTGTTCGGATCCAGAACAGGCACAAGACAGGGACTGCTTGAAAACATAACCGTAAACACAGGACTGAACCTGACCAACTTCGTGCAGACCAACGAGGGCGAGCTTTTCACCGCGGCCATGTGGGAGAAAATGCAGACCGGGCTGAAAAATAATATTACTTTGGGAACCAATACCACGGTTGCGAAGTATTTCACTTTCAGCTTGGGAGCGAATATCGATAATGCCCTGACGACCAAAACCGCCCGAAGGCTGTATGACCCTATTAAAAACGCAGTTGTAACGGAAGTGAACAAAGGGGTATCCGGATATTCTACCTTTTCTACTACGGCAAGTATCCAGACTACCTTATACGGCCAGAAAAATTTCAGGAAAGGGGCTGCCATCGAAGCCATCAGGCATATGATGACGCCGAGTTTAGGATTTACCTATTCCCCGGATTTCGGAGGTTCCGGCTTCGGCTATTACAGGAATTATTATGATGCCAACGGTGCGCTGACTCCTTATTCCATCTTCGACGGCGGAATCATCGGAAGCCCTACCAGCGGAATGGTGGGTGCCCTCGGTTTTAATATCGGGAACAATATCGAAATGAAGGTAAAGTCCAAAAGCGATTCTACCGGAGTGAAAAAACTGAAGATCTTCGAATCACTGAACCTTTCAGGAAGTTATAACTTTGCCGCAAAAGATCATCCGTGGTCCATCATTACCATCAACGGGCAGTCGTCTTTCTTTAACAATAAACTGAGCGTAAACTCCAGTCTTTCCCTGGATCCGTATAAAATCGTTTATCTTCCCGGACAGGAGAGCGGAATCAGAACAGAAGATTTCGGAGGTTTTGGAATACAGGGATTCAATGTTCAGCTGTCATACCCTTTAAGCAGTGAAATATTCGGTGAGAAAACGGATTATTCCAAGAAATATTCGAAGAAAGGCGAAATCCGGAATGAGAATTATTATTTTGATGATGATAATTATGCCCATTTTGAACAGGCCTGGACGCTGAATGTGAATGCCAATTATGCGTACACCAGAAGCACCGCTTCCAGGACTCCGACAAGACTGGCCTCTGTAGGGCTGGACGGAAGTCTTAAGCTGACGCCTTTCTGGAACATCAACGGCAGTACCCACTATGACATGGTGACCAAGCAGCTGGCCTATACCCGAATCGGTTTTTCCAGGGATCAGCGGAGTTTTACCATTAATTTCAACTGGGTGCCATTCGGGCAATACAAGGTATATGATTTCTTTATCGGGATCAAAGCCAATATCTTAAGTGATGCCCTGAAATACAAAGACCGCAGCTTTACCCAGCCGAATGCACCATTTTAGCATCAGATTTGATATTTGATTAGGGAAATAGAATATAAATTTTATATTTGCACCCAAAATAAATTCTAATGAAAAAAATAATCAACACGGTAAATGCGCCTGCCGCTATAGGTCCTTATTCACAAGCTAACCTGGCTAACGGCGTATTGTATATTTCCGGACAGATTCCTGTAGATCCTGCTACCGGCAAATTGGTGGAAGGCATCGAGAAGGAAACCCATCAGGTAATGAAAAACCTGGAAGCGATCCTTACCGAAGCGGGAATGACTTTCAAACATGTGGTAAAAGCAACCATTTTCCTTAAAAGTATGGATGACTTTGCGGTGATGAATGACATTTATGCTTCTTACCTGGATGCAGAAAGCTATCCGGCCCGTGAAACAGTACAGGTTTCCTGCCTGCCGAAAAATGTTGATATTGAAATTTCTATGATCGCACATCAGGATTAATGAACTTTTTAAGAAATACATTCGCGGTTCTTGTAGGCCTCGGCATTGCCGGACTCATCATCACTCTTGGAATAAGGGTGTTTCCGCAATGGGTTACTTTTGAAGCTTTCGCTCCGTTTGAGCATTGGCAGAAATTCCTTCAGAGTATGGAGAAAGACGGCGCTTTTTTCGGGTTCCTGCTCTTTATTTCAGGGCTGGGGACTACGGTAGGCGGAGTGGCTACGGCCATCATCGTAAAATATGCCAAAGTAGCGTATGCCATCCTGATCGGATTCATCATGCTTTTCATAGCCATGCTGGATGTGATCGTTTTCCCATACCATCCTACTTTTTATAAAGTTTCTATTTTCCTGACCTTTTTCCCGTTTTCATGGATCGGAGGAAAAATCGTGGAAGTTATTTACGAACGGAAGAAAAAACGGCGGATTGCTGAAAAGATGAATAACAAATAAATCTTCCGGTTTTCATTGTACCATCTTGAGCTGTTGCTCACGCTAGATGGATATGATGAATCTGAGGATCAATAAAAAACGCTGCAGAAAACATCTGCAGCGTTTTTGTTGATATGAAGTGAAGTTGAGTTGTCCTGTTCACTAAGGCATTTTGAATCCTCTTGTATAGATCTGGCCGTAGGCATCCACAAACTTAACGGATACATTACCGGAATATCTTTCAAGGATCTTTTCAACATCCTTTTGGGAATTCACCGGTTTGCCATTGATCTCGATAACAATGTAATTGTCTACAATTCCTATTTTGGCAATTTCGCTTCCCTCTGTTACATTAGTAGCAATGACACCGCTGTTTAACCCATAATCGGTTTTGAACCTTTCGTCCAGCGGCTTGAACTCAGCACCGATTTTTTCTGTGACACTCAGGTCTGCTTTCGTCCTGGCTGAAGTTCCTCCTTTCTGATCTCTCAGCGTGACATTGGCAGTAGCTTCCTTGCCGTTTCTGGTATACGTTACCATTACCTTGTCGCCCGGGCGCTTGCTTCCGATGGCTACGGAAAGGTCTGCAAAATCCGTAACCGGCATCGTATCGATTTTTGTGATCACATCGCCTACCCTCAGGCCGGCATCCTCAGCACCGCTGTTGTCTCCGAATCCTGTGACATACACTCCGGAACCGGCTTTGATATTGGATCTCTTTTCTTTGTTGTAAGCAGCTACCTGCATGTCGTTTGAAAGGTCCAGGGAAGTTACCCCTAAGAATCCTCTCTGAACAATCCCGAATTTCTTGATGTCTTCGATAATCTTTCTGGCCAGGTTGGAAGGAACGGCAAATCCGTAACCCTGGTAATAACCGGTAGTGGATTGAATGGCAGAATTGATCCCGATCAGGTCTCCGTTGGTATTTACGAGTGCACCTCCCGAGTTTCCCGGGTTGATGGCCGCATCCGTCTGGATAAAGCTTTCAATAGGGTTGGCGGCCTTTCCCTGGGAACTTAAAATTCCGATCCCTCTTCCTTTTGCAGAAACAATCCCTGCAGTTACGGTAGAGTTAAGCCCCAGCGGGTTTCCTACGGCCAGTACCCACTGTCCCACTTCAATATTGTCTGAATTGGCAAAATTTAGATAAGGCAACCCTTTTTCTTCAATTTTCAAAAGGGAAATATCGGTATTGGGATCTGTTCCCACCAATGTTGCGATATAGGATTTTTTATTGCTCAGGACCACCTCCAGTTTGTTGGCACCTGCTACTACGTGATTATTGGAAATAATATAGCCGTCCGGAGAAATGATCACTCCTGATCCCATTCCCGAAGGCATGTTGTCCGGAGCCTGTTGCTGCTGTCGCTGTCTTTGCTGTCCTCTTCCGCCTCCGAAAGGGTCTCCGAAGAAATAATCGAACAGATCCTGTTCCGAAGCCCTGTTCGTGGACCTCGACTGATAATTTTTAATGGTAACGACAGCCGGAACGGTAGTTTTGGCCGCCTTTACGAAGTCATCTCCCACGGCTGCAGAATTCATTCCTGCAAATGAGACATTGGAGGCTGATTTGGTAAAATAAGACTGATCACCGTTGGCAGCATCATGATTGAAATATTGTAATGTTCCAACGGTAGTAGCTCCTGAAATTACACCTACTACAGCAAATGGCAATAGTTTTTTTAAAGTACTCTTCATTGTATATCTTTTCTTATGTTATAAATTATCTTTTGGTTTTTCTTTTTTTATTGTAAACAAATCTAATGCTAAATAAGTATTCAATCGGTATATAATGTTTCAGCTTTAACTAAAATTTAACAGGATAAGCAATAGTTTACAGATTATGTCGTAATTGTTAAGATCAGGATTAACAAATCTTAAAAAAATATTAAAGACAAAATGTCACTGAATAAGATGAATTGTCAGGATGAAAGTTAAATTCTGTCACAATACTGTTATTTGTCATGCTTAAGGACTATTGACTGCCATTGCTTAAAATGATTATCTTTGCGGGAATATTTTTCTCACTTAAAAAGTTTATAGCATGCAACTGTATAACACCTTAAGCGCAGAAGAAAGAGCTCAGCTTATTGATGAAGCCGGTAAGGAACGCCTTACATTGTCTTTCTATGCGTATGCCAAAATTGAAGATCCCAAAAAATTTCGCGACGAACTGTTTATAGCCTGGAATGCCCTTGATGCGCTCGGCCGTATTTATGTGGCCCATGAAGGAATTAATGCCCAGATGAGTGTTCCTGCAGACCAGTTCGATGCTTTCCGGGATACATTGGAAGCTTATGATTTCATGAAAGGCATCCGTCTTAATGTGGCAGTGGAGCAGGACAACCATTCTTTTTTAAAACTGACCGTAAAAGTAAGAAACAAAATTGTTGCCGATGGCCTCAGCGACGATACCTTTGATGTTACCAACAAGGGAATCCACCTGAAAGCAAAAGAATTCAATACGCTTCTGGAAGATCCGAATACGATTGTGGTGGACTTCAGGAACCATTATGAAAGCGAAGTCGGCCATTTTGAAGGAGCCATTACCCCGGATGTGGAAAACTTCAGGGAAAGCCTTCCGGTTATTAATGAGCAGCTCCAGGATTTTAAAGAGGACAAAAACCTGCTGATGTACTGTACAGGCGGGATCCGTTGCGAGAAAGCCAGTGCCTATTTCAAGCATCAGGGCTTTAAAAACGTATACCAGCTGGAAGGCGGGATCATTGAATATACCCGGCAGATCAAGGAAGAAGGGATTGAAAGTAAATTCATCGGAAAAAATTTCGTGTTCGACCACCGTTTGGGGGAAAGGATTACCGATGATATCATTTCGCAATGTCATCAGTGCGGGAAGCCCTGCGATAACCATACGAACTGTGCAAATGACGCCTGCCATCTGCTCTTCATCCAATGTGACGAATGTAAGGCAGCGATGGAAAACTGCTGCTCTGTGGAATGCCTGGAGATTACGCACCTGCCCTGGGAAGAACAGGTGAAGTTAAGAAAAGGAAAAGAGGTCGGAAATAAAATCTTCAGAAAAGGAAAGTCTGAATCGCTGAAATTTAAAAAATCAGGTAACCTTACCGATGCGCCCCTGGCAAAAGCGGTTACGAAAGATATCCGACGGAAAATTACCGTAAAAAAAGTCCTGATCGGAAAAGCTGAACATTATTACCCGAAATCACAGGTGGCCCAGTTTTTAGTGGAAAACAACGGATTATCAGTAGGCAATAAAGTACTGATTTCAGGGCCTACTACCGGGGACCAGGAAATCACCATCACCGATCTTTACGTAAATGGAAATGCTGCGCAGACGGCAATGCCGGGAGATCAGATCACTTTTCAGCTCCCTTTCAGAACCCGTCTTTCTGATAAGCTTTATAAAATTATTCCACCTTCTGAAAATGCCTGACGTATGCTGAAATCAGAGTTCCGGAAAAAATATATGCAGAAAAGAAAAGCCTTGTCAACTGATGAGGCTTTCCTGTTGTCTCAGGATATTTTCCGGCATTTCACAGCATACTTTAAGCCTGTTCCCGGACAGAAGGTTCATATTTTTATTCCGATTAAAAAGTTTAAGGAGATTGATACGGGGCTGTTTATCGATTATTTCCTGAGCCGTGACATCCGCGTGTTTGTGCCTAAAATTGTGGACACCCGCCTGATTTCTGTTGAGATCTTTCCGGATACGGCTTATGAAATCAATTCCTGGGGCATCTCCGAGCCGGTTTCGGAAACGGATTCAGGAATATCTGATTTTGACTACGTAATCACCCCTTTGCTGTATTGCGATGCAAAAGGGAACAGGGTAGGTTACGGGAAAGGCTTCTATGACGGATTTTTTGCCGGCCTTTCCATAGAGACAAAAAAAATCGGAGTGAATTATTTCGACCCCGATGATATGATTGATGACGCGTGGGAATTTGATATCCCGTTGGATTATCTGGTAACTCCCACTGCCGTGCTGTCTTTCTTCAGCAGCGGATTGGAATAGAAATTCAGAAAGAAAAATCTGAATTCCTTGTTGGTATTCGGGGTGGATACCAGGATATACTGTGCGTTTTTTTCAAAAGATCCCAGAGACCTGTTCTTGCCGTCGAAATATTCAACATTAAACTTGGTAAAATCCAGGGTATCTGTATTCTGAATATCTTTGTAGACTTCCAGGCTGTTTACTTTGGCACTTTTTACTTTCAGGCTGTCCAGTTCACGGAACAGGTTTTTAAAGGTGAGGCTGTCAGGTCTATGGAAATAGCTCTGCATCTGGGAATAGATCAGGGTATCGATTTCCGTGTTTTTATTGCCCGAAAGATATAATGTAGAGAGATCCAGCAGTTCCTGAACCTTCTGCTTAGTAATGAAGTTGATGGCCTGCGCGCTGTCCATCTGGATGGCAGGATACGTCTTGGTATTGGTGCTGTTCCTGAGCTTATCCAGATCGCTTACTTCTGTTTTTTTATTATTGCAGGCTACAGAGGCGAGAAGCACCAGGGTAAACAGTAAAAAATTATTTATTCTTTTCATCTGCGGTTGCGATTTTAAATTTGATGGAGATGATCTTTCCGTTGACATCCTTTTTCATTTCGATGACACTCAGGTTTTTAAGAGAGGTGGTAGGCGTGGTAACCAGGGTAATGTACTTCTGCTTGTCCAGTCTTTCTATACCGTAAATATTGTTGTCATAAATCTGATAGATAACCGCTTTATTGCTGATCAGGCTTTCCAGCTGGTTTCTTTTACGCTTGAGTTCCTCGGGATCGCCGTTTGCATCCTTGATGGAAAAATAATAGGCGGCCATCTTATAGTCATCGGGTTTGAGCTCTATGGTTTCCTCGTCCGGCGCATTTTCCAGGCTGCGGTTCACTTCCAGGTACTCATAAAAAGGAGAGCTGATCTGCATCCTGACGTTTTTATCCTTGGTAGAATAATAAAAGCATTCCCCGGGTTTGATTTTATACAGGATCGGGGATTCATTTTCTTTGATTACCTTGATCTCGAGGGTGTTCACAACGCCGGCACCTCTGTCGGCATCCGTAAAGCAATAGGTATACGTCCTGGAGAAAATAACATCTTTGAAACCCAGCAGGCCTGTAAGGATGACCAGAACAGCCGTTAACAGGGCCCAGGCATTTTTTCTGAAAAAACTTTTTTCAGATGAAGCAGGAGGGAGTTCCGGAACTTTTACCGAAGCCTGATTTGGTGTAATGTGCTGATTTTCAAAGTTTGATTTTTGTAAATCAGCGTTTTCAGCCTGCATTTCCTCTGATTTGATGCCGCCGGCTTCCTGTTCCGGGGCTTCAGGAAGAGCCTTTACCGTTGCCTCAGATTCCTTCGTATCTTCTTCCTGTACCTCTTCATCATCCTTAAGAAGTTCGCCGGCGAAAAGATGCTGCTTTTTAAACTCATACCAGGAATCATAACCCGCATAGCTGCTCAGCAAGTTGAGCATATCGATCCTCGGAAGCTTCGTTACGGGAGCATTCTTGAAATAGGTGTAAAAAGACTTTTCGCTGATATTCCCTTTGGCCTTTTTCCGCAGGTCTTCCTGGAAATAGATGATATCGATGCCCTTCCATTTCGATATATCATCAAAGGAAGGGGTATATTCTTTCAGATATTGAGCCTGTACCTCCTTTTTCAGCTGCTCAAAATGTAATAGATCTAAATCCGTCAATTTATTATAAAATAATTAAATTATTGATAATCAGTTGTGTTTACTTGTAAAACGATTTTACAAAGGTATTACAATTATTTTTCCTAAACAAATTTTCTATCTGCTCTACCTTTGTCTTGTTCAAATAACGGAACAGAGAAAAAGTTTTATAAAACAATATTAACAAAATTAAATTTAATTTATTATGAAAAAGTCATTATTCGTAGCTGCTATCGCTGCAATCTCTTTAGTTGCTTGTAAAAAAGGTGAAACTACTTCTACAGATGCTTCTAAAGATTCAGTAGCTGCTACTGCTGATTCTGCTACTGCTGCTATCGATTCTACTGCTACTGCTGCTACAGATTCTATCAAAGCTAACGCTGATGCTACTAAAGATTCAGTTAAAGCTGACGCTAACGTAGCTAAAGAAGAAGTTAAAGCTGAAGAGAAAAAAGAAGAAGCTGCTAAGAAATAATTCTGGCACACGCTAAAATAAAAGAACCGTTCACTTTGTGAGCGGTTTTTTTGTGCTTGCCTTATTGAGGACCGGTACATGTTTTCTGAAAAGAAACCGATCGCTTTGACGGGTAGCGGTTCTTTACTTCGTACTACGGATGCATTTTCTTCTGTCTCAATGCTTCATAACAGGTAATGGCTACAGCATTGCTCAGGTTCAGCGAGTCGATGCTGCCGGCCATCGGAATCAGCGTGTTTCTGCCTTTGCCGGTCCAGAAACCGCTTAAGCCCGAGTGCTCGGTTCCGAACAGGACTGCTGACTTTTCCGTAAAGTCCCTGCAGTAAAGATCTTCTGCCGTATCGTCCATAATCGTGGTATAGATGCTGAAGCCGTTTTGCTGAAGGAAATCAAGGGTTTCTTTATTTTCCGCCTGAAATACCTTCATCCCGAACAGGCAGCCAACGCTTGAACGGATCACATTCGGATTGTAAAAATCCGTTTTACCGTCTGAAACAATAAGGGCATCGATTCCGAAAGCTTCACAGCTTCTCAGGATGGCTCCCAGGTTACCCGGTTTTTCAACACCTTCCACAACAATAACGGTGGAGTTGTTTTCAGGCTTAAACGAAGAAAGCGCTGCTTCTCTTGTTTTATAAATCCCGATAATCCCTTCGGAGCTGCCCCGGTAGGCTATCTTTTCATACACTTTCTCACTCACCTGATGGATTTTTCCTTCAGGAATTTCTGTTTCCAGGATGCTGTTGCAAATGAAAAATTCTACCGGTTCAAAGCCGAATGCCTGTGCCCGGCTGTTTTCCTGTTGTCCTTCCACTACAAACACCTCCGATTTTTTACGGAACCGGTTATCGGTGAGAAGCCGGGTGATGTGTTTTATTTTTTCGTTCTGAAAGCTTTCTATGACCATGCTGCAAAATTATGTAAAAATCCTGTAAGTGCTGGTTTCCGGATAAACAAAAGCCTTGCGGAGAGCAGGGCAATTGAGTTAAAACTTAAGTTATTCTTCGGTAAAATCCAGTGAGATACGGGAATTTTCCACAAGGCTCGGCGGAAGTTCCTTTTTGTTTTTAATGCCCAGGGATTTAAGCTTCTGGGTCTGGATGATCAGGTTATCGTTTCCTGTAGAGAGCTGTTTGTAGGCTTCGTTATAGACATTTTTGGCCTGGTCCAGATTTTTTCCCACTTTCTCGAGGTTTTCTATGAATCCTACGAATTTATCATACAGCCTGGCGCCCCGCTCTGCAATTTCTACGGAGTTGCGGTTCTGGTATTCCCGTTTCCAGAGATCGGCAATCAGTTTCAGGGAAGTGATAAGATTGCTGGGATTCAGCAACAGGATTCTGCGGTCGTAAGCAAAGTTCCAGAGATTCTGGTCTGCCTGCATGGCCGCGATATAAGCCGGTTCGCTCGGGATGAACATCATAACGAAGTCCAGTGATTTCCCGTAATCGTCATATGCTTTCTGGCTCAGCTGGTTGATATGGTTCTTGATGGATGAGAGGTGCTGGTTCAGCTTTACAAGGTATACTTCCTGATCCGTTTCGTCCACCAGATCGGTAAAGGCGGTCAGTGAAACTTTGGAATCGATGATCACGTTCCGTTCGTCAGGATATTTTACCACAGCATCGGGGCGCATTTTTTTGCCTGAGAATTCTGAGAAGAGTGCTTTGTTATCCTCATCCCGCAGTTCGTGTTCCAGGAAGTATTCCCGGCCTTTCACGAGGCCTGATTTTTCCAGGATGCTTTCCAGGATCATCTCGCCCCAGTTTCCCTGGGTTTTGCTTTCTCCTTTCAGGGCCCGTGTCAGTTTCTTGGCATCTTCGGAAATCTGCTGGTTCAGTTCTGCCAGTTCTCTTACTTTTTCTGCCAGGGAAAAACGTTCTTTATTTTCCTTTTCATATGCCTCATTCACGCGGTTTTTCAGTTCG
>JAKOOI010000129.1 GCA_022701475.1 Weeksellaceae bacterium | reverse complement strand
GGACTTTCCCCTTTTCAGAAGCTTCCGAAGCCCACCGGTTACTGGAAGACGGAACGCATACCGGTAAAATCATACTGGTGAGATAAGGTAAGTTTAAGGAAGGAACTGTAATTAAATGAGCTGAAAGAGAAATGCAGGAAGTGGCTTTGGAGCCTCAACTACCGGAAGGTCATTTATTATTCAAAGACAGATAAAATCTTTGATTTTTAATCTTATGTGCTGTGAAATATGCAGGCTTCGACTACGCTCAGCCACCGGAAAAAATTAAAGCTCAAGTGACTTATTTGATAATAAAGCTTTTGTGACTTTGCAGAAAGTATAAAAATCTTTGATTTTAATCTTATGTGCTCTGAAATATACATAATCCATCAATCTAAATCTTATGTGACTTATGTGTTAAGAAAGATTTTATGACCTTGTAGTAAAGAGCTTCAGCGTTCTCCATCCTGTTTATTTTAATTTAATATCTTAGCTTCTATGAAAGATACTTTCCGTTTTAATTCCATCTCAGATTTCCATGCCTTTTGCGGTCTGCCGAAGCCGGAACATCCGCTGATCAGCCTGATCGATTACAGCAAGGTGCAGTATCCGGTAAATGATGAGGAGATGAAATGGATACAGGACTATTATTCGATCGGACTGAAAAGAAACGTGAATGCGCGGTTCAACTACGGGCAGCAGGAATACGATTTCGATTCCGGTGTCCTGTGCTTCGTTTCGCCGCTCCAGTTTCTGCGGATTGAGATGAAGCCTGATGTGGAAGTGGAACCCACCGGCTACCTGCTGCTGATCCATCCCGATTTTTTATGGGGCACTTCCCTCGCCAGGAAAATGAAAACCTACGAATTTTTCAGTTACCAGATCAATGAGGCCCTTTTTCTTTCGGAAAAGGAAGAAACAATCATCGTGGAACTGTTTAAAAACATGGAGAAAGAATACCGGAACAATATGGATAAGTTTACCCAGGAACTGATCGTGGCCCAGCTGGAACTCTTCCTGATTTACGCCGAACGGTTTTATGAACGGCAGTTCCTCACCCGGAAAAAATCCGGCCACGAGCTGCTGGCTAAATTTGAAGCGGTTCTTTCCGGGTATTTTGAAAGCGGGAAACTCATTGAAAACGGGATTCCCCCGGTAACGGAAATCGCCGGAGCGATGAACATTTCTTCCAATTACCTCGGCAGCCTGCTGCGCATCCATACCGGACAGAATACCCAGCAGCACATCCAGAATAAACTGATCGATTACGCCAAGGAGCGCCTGAGCACCACGGCCCTCTCCGTCAGTGAAATTGCCTACGAACTGGGATTCGAGCATCCGCAGTCGTTAATAAACTGTTTAAGCAGAAGGTAAAGCAGTCGCCGGGGGAATTCCGGAAATCATTCAATTGAAATCCCTTCTGGTTTAGTATATGGATACAGATGTGGTCTTATTTAAACAAGCATCTGTAGATCATTAGAATTTAATTTGTAATTTTAATTAAAATACATCTGTTATGGATCTTCAGACCCGGAAGTTAAATCTCATCACTTATCTTGCCCAGTTACAGGATGAGCCACTCTTTGACAAAATCGAAGAGTATATTTTATCAAGATCAGAAAAAGCAGATTGCTCTGATTTTGTACCTTTTACTATTGAAACGCTGACCCGTCGTTTAGAAACCTCTGAAGAAGATTTTAAAAACGGAAGATACAGGACTCAGGAAGATTTGGAAAGTCAATCATCTAACTGGTAGCATATGAAATTGGTATGGACTGAATTCACTATACCAGACAAAATCCGGTCAACATAATGAATGATCAGCGAAACAAGAAGTAAAAAGAGAAGCCCGCAGCTTCTCTTTTTACTTTAGTATATCTTATCTATTCTATCTGAATCTTCTCTTCCGTACCCAGAAAAACAATCCGCCTAACATCCCGATGATCACCAGTGGAAGCAGCAGGTTACACCACTGCCAGTAGTTTCTTTCTTCATTAATGAGGTAACGGTCCAGCAGGCGTTCTTCGATGTTCCGGTTCCGGAGTTCCATCAGGTTGCTGTCGTCCAGGAGGTAGTCGAGGGCGTTTTTCAGGAACTGTTCGTTTCCGAAACGTTCCTGGGTGAGCACATCCATTCCCAGCGGCATCGGTTTGCCTTTTACCACTTTGTTGCGGGCGATGTCACCGTCGGCAATAACGATCATTTTGTTTTCCGGACTGGAAGTTTTGAATCCCGGATAAGATTTCCGTTCGATCCTGGATGCGTAGGCAGAAGTGAATTTCCCCTGCAGGGCCACGGCAAAGATCTTCGGTGTACCCGGCTTTTCCATTTGTCCGAGGCTGTCAACACTGTTGATTTCCTCCAGGCTGACGTAGTTGGGAACCTGCTTCAGGGAAGTCCTGTCACTGGATTCAAAAAGGACATCGGTCCGGATGTTTTTCCGTCCGCCCAGCGTATCGATGGAAGTCGGGAATTCAAATTTCACGGGATTGATATTTTTGGTCACCGGGTGTTCGTTTTCAGCAATCCCCAATGGGAAATACGGCCATGGCTGAGTAGAATACTGGGCATTTCCGGCCACCTCACCAGCCACGAATTTCAGCTTGGCAAACTTTTTCACATCTTTTACAAGGGCAGGATTGATCCTGATCCCGTAATTGAAGAAGAAATCGGTAAGGTTGAGGTCTACCGGGAACGGCATCAGCTTTTCGGAACGCATCAGGGTATCCATCTCGGCATTGACGGCATCGATCATCCACAGGGTTTTCCCGCCATTCATGATGTATTGGTCCAGGATCACTTTTTCATTATCGGTGAACGCTTTTCTCGGTTTGGCAATCACCAGGGCGCTCATCTGCTTCAGCAGAGGCACATCGGCCAGGGAAAGTTCCTTCTGGTTTTTAGGAATAATCGGGCCGGCATCGTAATTTTCAAGGGCCAGGTTCATGAATCCCTGGAACTCCGAAGGGCTCAGCTCATCCTGGTTCACCAGCACGCCGATTTTTTTAAAGCTTTCCTGCGTGGCAATCTTCAGTTTGGAAATAAAATTATATTCCAGGTTCTCGATGGATTTGTTCAGCAGTTCCGCATTGTCCGCATAATTCTGTTCAACGACCAAAGGAACGGTGACTTTTGTTTTTCCGGCCCTGATCAGTGCATACGGATAAATTTCGATCTGTGAAGTCTTTCCGCTTTTGCGGTCATCCAGAACGGACGGATAGATGCCCCGGGACAGCAGTGTATCTTTCGGAATATTGGTTTTGATCGGGTCAATAAACCTGAAATCGACATCTGAATTCACTTTTCTGAAGTTTTCCAGCATAAATTTCGTCTCGCTCTGAAGCTGCTTGAAATCAGCAGGAAAATCACCATCAAGATACACATCGATCATGATCGGTTTTTTTACGGATTCCAGGACTTTGACCGTACTTTCGGAAAGCGTGTATCTTTTTTCCCGGGTCAGATCCAGCCTGATTCCCGAAACGGCCAGGATCATCGCCAGTGGCAGCACTATAAAAAGTAAAATTCCTGCCGGGGAGGTAAACGGTATTTTTTTCATCTCTTTACTTTTTTTCACTGATAAAATGGTTGGACAATACTAAAGTTACCCCGATGACCAGCACAAAATAGGCGACATCCTTAAAATCGATAAGCCCTCTGGTGAATCCCATGAAATGCTGGTAAAACCCGATGTTCTGCAGGATAAAATCAGCTCCTCCCAGGAGTTTGTAGCTGGCGAGCTGCTCGATTCCGAAATACAGGATGAAGCACATGAACACACCCAGCAGATAAGCCATGATCTGGTTTTGGGACAGCGAAGAGGCCAGAATCCCGACCCCGGAAAACGCGGCGATCAGGATCATCAGTCCGGCATAGCTGCCGAAGGTCATTCCCAGATCAACATTTCCGGCCGGCACGCCCAGCACATATACTGTGTACAGGTACACCAGCGAAGGAATAAGGCATAAGATCCCGACGATCCATACCGATAGGAATTTTCCGAAGACCAGGTCCGATACTTTCAGCGGCTGCGAAAAAAGCCAGTTCAGGGTTCCGGTCTGCTGTTCTTCGGCAAAAGTTCTCATGGATAAGGCCGGAATGATGAACATCAGCAGCCATGGCACGAGTACAAAGTAACTCTGCAGGGAAGCGGTCCCGATTTCAAAAATATTGGAATCGTTATCGAAAAAAAACAGGAACAGCGTAGTCACCAGGCTGAAAGCCGCAATGATTACCCATGCGCTCCAGTTCCCGAAGTAACTCCAAAGTTCTTTCTTTAAAATTGCAAACATGTTTTTCAGTTATAAGTTATAAAGTATACGTTATGGAGGATGGGAAAAACCCTTTGCTTCCAACCGGTACTTTTTTATTGTTTTTTCTTTTTTCTGTTCACCAGCTTTACGGTCGTCATGATCAGCAATACCAGAACGAAAAATCCGGTAATTAATTGCCACCCGTATTCGATCACCTGGTATTTTAAAATGACCGTGAATACCACCAGGAAAAGAATGAAAGTAGCAATTTCATTGGCCTGTCTCAGCTTGATATTAGCAGTTTCCAGGGTATCGCCATCCAGTACTTTCAGCTGCTGCACTTTTTTCCAGCACCAGTAATGGTAACATGCGAGGCCGACAAGAAAAGTCAGCTTCAGGTGGAACCACGGCGTTTTCATGAGTCCGGTATTGAGGAAGATCATGACCAGTCCGCAGACAGCCATGATGATGCCTGCCGGAACGGTGATGATGTTCCACAGCCGCCGGGCCATGAAAATATACTGTTCCCGTAAGATCTTTTTCTTGTCCCCGGCAAAGGCATCCGTGTCTTTGTAATACACGAAAAGCCTGACCAGATAAAAAATCCCCGCGAAATAACTGACCATAAAGATAATGTGCAGTGCCTTGATGATGGTATAAAGCATCCTGAAAATTTGTCTGCAAAGATAAGGTATTTCACAAAAAAAGAAGGTTCCGGCGTAAAAAATGCAGGGCAAACGCACGAGATTTTAAATCATTAAT
>JAKOOI010000123.1 GCA_022701475.1 Weeksellaceae bacterium | reverse complement strand
AACAGTTTAAAAAATGTTTTGCCGTTTCAGAAGAGAAATTCAGGGAACTGGAAAAATATATCCTGCTGCCCGAAACGGGTAAAGCAGCCGGCGCCGGTCATTTCAGCGACAACAAAAAAAACACGGTTTCGGTTTCAGGAAAGTTCAATCCCGATCATCTTACAGAAGAAGACTGGAAGGAAATGGGCTTCAGCGAAAAACAGGCCGGGGCCATCCTGAAGTATAAGAATTACCTGGGCGGAAGCTTTGTGAGCAAGGAAAAGTTCCGGGAGTGCTTTATCATCAGTGAGGAAAATTTCCGCAAGCTGAGCCCGTATCTGCTGCTGCCGGAAAAAACACCTGAAGATTTCCGCCGGTATGCAGGAAATCAGGCATCAGTAAAGAAAAAGATCAGCTATAGCCCTTTCGATCCGAATACATTGGATGCAGAGGGCTGGAAAGCGCTGGGCTTCTCTGAAAGGCAGGCGCAGACCCTCATCAATTACCGCGACCGCAATCTGAGAGGCAGCTTCAAAACAGCGGAAGACCTTCAACGATGTTTTGTTGTTTCACAGGAGAAGTTTGAGGAAATGCAACCGTACATCCGGCTGGCTCCGCCCGGATCCGCTGGTCCGGATACAAAACAGGCGGCAGGCAGGCAGCAGGAAACAGATTTTTCGAAAACCGATCTCAATGCCATTACGTTCAGGCAGCTCGTGGAATTCGGGCTGGATGAAAAAAGTGCAGGTTCCATCATCGGGTTCAGGAGAAAGCTGGGCGGCTTCATGACCAAAGACCAGATCCTGACTACCTATAACATCGATACTGAAAAAGTGAAGAAACTGCTGGCTGCTGCACCGCTGACTACTGCTGACGTATCCCGTTATACCCTGCTCAGTGCTCCTGAAGAATGGCTGAAGAACCATCCCTATTTTAAATATTCTGCTGATAAAATTATTTTTTACCGGCTCAGCGAAAAGGACGAACGGAAAATCTGGAAGCTGCTGAAGCTGAAACCCGAATATGAGGCGAAAATGAAACTGTACCTGAAATGATCTTCCTCCTGCCGGGACCCAGACCATAAAAGGTGTCATTACGCCTCGCAGATAATAACATTCCGGAAGAATCTATTTTGCCTGAAAGCATATGTTCCGGCAGACCATACTGAAGGCGCTCTTTTGCGGGAAATTTTTACGGTCAGTCGAAAGTTTTGCTTGAATCCTGTACCGATTGCTGCAGGGTTTCCAGTTCTTCCGGGGTAAGATCGCGCCATTTCCCGACCGGAATATCCAGCTTGATGTTCAGCACACGGATTCTTTTCAGTTTTTTCACTTCATAGCCCAGGTACTCGCACATCCGGCGGATCTGGCGGTTCAGGCCCTGCGTCAGTACGATTCTGAAATTCATCTCATCAATTTTCTCGACTTCGCATTTCTTGGTTACCGTATCGAGGACCGGTACTCCGTTGCGCATTTTATCCAGGAATTTCGGGGTGATGGGTTTGTCTACCCGTACGATGTATTCTTTCCCGTGATTGTTCCGGGAACGCAGGATCTTATTGACGATATCCCCGTCGCTGGTCAAAAGAATCAGTCCTTCACTGGGCTTATCCAGCCTTCCGACCGGGAAAATTCTTTTAGGATGGCTGATATAATCGATGATGTTATTCAGCTCCCGTCTGGTATCGGTAGTGCAGACAATTCCCACCGGCTTATTGAAGGCAATGTACACATGGTCTTCTTGCGGCTCGCGGATGGGTTTTCCGTCCACTTCTATAACGTCTTCATCGGAAACCTTGGTTCCCAATTCGGGAATTTTTCCGTTGATGGTAATCCTTCCTTCTTCCAGCAGTTTATCGGCTGCCCTGCGGGAACAGTACCCTGCTTCGGATAAATATTTGTTGATGCGTGTTTTTTCCATTCGTCTTTCCCGTTACCGGTAGTATTTTTATTATTGAAAAATTGATACGGCTGCTGGCTTCTTCCTGAAAAGTCTGAAAACTTCCTTTTAATTTCCCCAATTGATTCTGTCAGAACGGTCTCTGCAGCCGTTTTTAATTAATTTGATATAAACAGTCAGTTTCTGTAACCCGGAGGCCATTCCGGCATTTTCATCTGCACCGGTTTATTTTTAAAGTACCGGGGCGACCTGAAATCTTTTCTGCTGCAAATTTAGGAAGAAAAATAGAATTCCGCTTATCAGCCGTTCTGAAAGCAATCAGTTTCCGAACCGGAAGTCATTTTCCAGAAATGCTGAGGTGGCATTTTCAATGTGGTACTCCCCTATTTTCGTTCTTCTCAGCTGGGTAAGATAGGCACCCACTCCCAGGTCCTGTCCGATGTCATGCGCCAGGCTCCGGATATAGGTCCCTTTGGAGCAGCCTACGGTAAAACTGACAAGCGGAAGATCAATTGTAACATCCCGGATGTAAAGGATGGTGGTTTTCCGGGATTTCATTTCTACCTCTGTTCCTGCTCTGGCCAGATCATAGGCTCTTTTTCCGTCGATTTTGATGGCTGAAAATACCGGTGGCGTCTGATCGATTTCACCAATGAATTTTTCAAGTGTTGCCGCAATCTGGTTTTCCGTAATCTGCGAGATATCCTGATGAAGAATCTCCGGTTTCTCCGTATCGTAAGATTCGGTCTGTACCCCGATTTTTATTTCGGTCCGGTATTCTTTCGGGGCATCCTGGATTTCAGGGATTTTTTTGGTAAATTTCCCGCAGCAGACGATCAGAAGTCCGGTAGCCCGCGGATCCAGCGTGCCGGCGTGGCCGATCTTGAATTTCTTAGGCAGGTCAAACTCTCTTCTGAGCTTGTATTTCATTTTGTTGACCGCCTGAAAGGACGTCCAGTCCAACGGTTTGTCAAGTAGGAAAATATGTCCTGATTGTAAGTCTTCTGCAGTCATTTTTAAGTCATCAAATCAGTGATGATTCAGTTTAAGTTATATTTATAAGACATTGCATACAGCTGATAATACATCCGCGTGACAGGATCATGCCTTTTTTTATGATGTCAATTTTTATGGAACCTGAATTCCCAATTCATTCATTTTATGTATCATTAACTCTTCTCTTTCCTGTACCGTCTGTATGCCTTCTATTCTCAGTACAGGACTTTGTATCTGTTTGAGCCAGCTGTTATGCGCCCGAAGATTACGGCCTGACAGCCCGGTTGTATAATCGTATCCGGCCGCCCAGTCGATAAATCCCTGATGCTGCGCCGCTCTTTGTTCATCGGTAAAAATAAGATCCCCATATCTTTCCCGCTCCCGTTTCTTTAGTCTGTCCATCCTTACTTCAGGCGGAAGATAGAGGAAAACCACAAGATCGAAATCAGGCAGCAACCCGTCTCCCCAGCGGAAAACCGAACCTCCGAGGATCCAGTGCCCGGCTGCGGCAAGATCCCTGCTGAGCATCAGGTTTCTTTCCTGCGGATCCCGCTTCATGGTGAAAGGCGGCTCGGATTTCAGCCAGAAGTAGTCATCACTGTCAAAATAGGCAATGCCGAGCTTTTGTCCCAGTGAACGGCCCAGCGTCGTTACTCCGCTTCCTGAAGCCCCGAAAATATGCAGTTTCATTGTTCTGTTGCTGTTTATTTTATTGTTGATTTGCTGTATCATCCGCAGCCCGACTTGAGCGGAGCTCTTTTTACCGGCGCAAAGCGGCGGTAAAAAAGCGGGAGCGGAAGGCGGATCAGCTGCCCAAAAAATAGAAATAAGACGGATCTTATCTTTCCGGCACCTCTATCTGAACCAGTAGAAATAAATCAGCAGGGCTATGCCTACAAAAATCCGGTACCAGCCCCAGGGCCTGAAGCCGTATTTATTCAGCACCCCGATGAAAGCTTTGATCGCAATCAGGGCCACAATAAATGCCACGACATTTCCAACGATGAAGATGAGCAGATGATCTTGCGATTCGATGATCATTTCATAGCCTTTCTGCGGATTCGGGGTCTCTTTGCCCCAGGTTTTTACAAAGACGGAATATACCGTTACGGCAAGCATGGTGGGGACGGCCAGGAAGAATGAAAACTCTGCTGCTGCTTTTCTCGTCAGCCCCTGCGTCATTCCTCCGATAATGGAGGCCGCGCTCCGGCTGGTTCCCGGCATCATGGCCATGCACTGCCAGAATCCGATGGTAACCGCCTTTTTAATGGTAATTCCCTTTTCGTCATCGATCGTGGGATTTTTAAACCATTGGTCTGCAAATAACAATACCACTCCTCCCAGCACCAGTACCGCAGAAATGGCGATCTGGTTTCCGAGTACGGCTTCAATCTTATCATCAAAAAGGTAGCCTAAGACCAATGCCGGGACAACAGCAAAAGCCAGCTTAAAATAGAACTGCAGGTTATTCAGGTCAAAAAATTTCTTCCAGTATGCCACCACCACGGAAAGGATGGCACCGAACTGAATGGAAACCTGGAACATTTTCAGGAATTCGGTTTCTTCCAGCCCCATTAAATTGGCAGTGAAGCCCATGTGGGCTGTTGAAGAGATCGGAAGATATTCCGTTAAGCCTTCGACAATAGCAATAATGATTGCTTTGATTACATCCATAATTTATTTAAAAATTAAAAGATTAAGAAATCAAGAGCTCCGGACCCTGCGATCCGGACTTCTCAATTTCTTAATCCTTTCAATAAAATTTTATTTTTATTTTCTTTTCAGAATTGCGTAGACTTCGATCGCGAACCCGATCACTACCAACAGCGGGGCGATCCTTATCCTGCGGATGGAGAAGATGCCTTCGTTCCATGCATCCGGATTGAATTTTCCGTCTACGGTATTGGCATCAGGCCCCATCATGAGGAGAAAGCCGGCCACGATGCAGATAAACCCGATCAGCATCCACTTAAAATTCTGTCTGCCGAAATAGAAAGTATTTTCTTCCGGGGCTTCAGCTGTTTCCTTTCCGAAGCTGTCGGCGGAAAATTTATTTGTTTTTTTGCTCATGTTAAGAATAATATAAGTCGTCAACGTTTGATCTCAGGAACCTCCAGGTAGCTACCACTGTGCTGAGTACCGTAATAAAGATCCCGACACCGATAACAGCAGCACCAGCCAGAAATACTGGTTGTTGTCCTGCACGAATGCAGAACCGATCTGGCTTGTGAAATAATACCATATCCCGCCGAGGGCCAGCAGCCCGATCACAGAACCTATCGCGCCCAGTATCACCGCTTCAATGATAAAGGGTTTCAGGATAAACCTCCTTTTGGCGCCTACCAGCTGCATGGTTTTGATGATAAATCTCTTGGAGAATATTTTCAGGCGGATGGAGTTGTTGATAAGCACTACCGCGAGGATGAGAAACAAAATGGAAAATCCTAGAATCCATTTCAGGATCCGGCTCAGGTTATTATAGACATCCACCATCAGGGTACTGTCGTTCTTTACATCGATGACTCCCGGGACAGCTTTGATGACCTTCAGGGCCTGATCGATTTTAGCGGGGTCCACGTATTCCGGCTTAAGGGCAATTTCTATGGAGGAAGGGAAAATGTTTTCTTCAAACAGGGCGTCTGCATCGATTCCCATGCTTTTTTTGGCTTCTGCAGAGGCCATTTCCCGTGTAATATAAGTTGCTTTTTTTACAGGTGCCAGGGTCTGTATTTCCTTGAAGACCTCAGCTTCCATCTTCGCAATCTTTACAGAATCCTTGGCATCATAGTTTTCGTCAAAGTAAGCATTCACTACCAGCTGTTCCTTGATATAATCCGAGTATTTCTGGGCATTGATCAGGATCAGCCCCATCAGCCCCAGAAGGAAAAGTACCAGCGCGATACTTACAACGACGGTAATATTGCTGGACCTAAGCCTTTTCTTATTGAATTCATCTACAGATTTAGCCATTAATATTAAAATTTTTGGCTAAAATAGAAAAAATCTTCCGAAATTTGGGAACGAAAAAGGGAAAATCACTGTTAATAAAATCATAAAAACATTGAGTGTAAAAGCAAAAAAGCATCTCGGTCAGCACTTTCTGACAGATGAAAACATCGCAAGAAAAATCGTGGAAGGCCTTAGTTTCGAAGGCTATCACAACACCATGGAAGTAGGCCCCGGGATGGGCGTGCTGACCAAATACCTGCTGGAAAAAGACCAGCA
>JAKOOI010000098.1 GCA_022701475.1 Weeksellaceae bacterium | reverse complement strand
TGTCAGGGGTACGTGTTCAGATCTATGCATTCTGTGTTCAAAAATGCGAGCGGGCAACGATGCTTCACCTGGATCCCGGCCTGTTTTTACCTGTTTGATATCCTGCCATTGACAGATTTAATCAACCGCATGCATCCAGAATCGGGTTACGGATGATTGGGTCATCTTTTTGTCTTATATTTGCCGGTAATAAGCAGCAGATCATGCAAAAAGATAGCTGTCACAAAGCATAAAAGGAAGAGGGAAAAATACTGCTGCCGGCTTATCACATGAAAAAGGTAAAGCGCCTGCGGAATAGTCCGCAGGATGATGCACTTACCGGATCATGATCGGTTTTAACAGATATCGATCATACAACCTAAAAAACATTTAAAAAGGATATGAAATTTTCCAGTGATCTTGTCATTTTCGATCTGGAGGGCAGCTGCAAAAATTTTGGTAACAATGACATTCAGGAGACCAATATCATAGAAATAGGCGCCGTAAAGTTAGACAGAAAAACATTTGAGATAAAAAGCGAATTCTCCGTTTTAATAAAGCCGAAACATTTTCCTGTGCTGCCCGAAATTACGGACATTACCCATATTACGGATCAGATGCTTGAAAACGAAAAGCATTTTGATGAAGCCATTCTCCCGTTTTTAGACTGGTACGGCGAGAGAAACAAATCCACATTGGGCGGTTGGGGACTGTACTACGATTTACCGCTCTTAAGGAAAGAGTTTGCTGAATTCGGATTGGATTATAACCAGTATTTTGTGGGCGGAGGTTTCGACATCAGGGCACTCGGCGTATACTGGCTGGCAAAAAACAACATCTCGACTTCCGGAATTTCACTGGAACGGGTACTCGAAAAAATGAATATTGAACACGAATTTGCTTTTCACAGGGCATTGGATGATGCCAAAGCCACCGCATTGATCTTACAGCAGATTCTTGCTGAAAAATAAGCAACGGCAGGAAGCCGGCAAGGAACGCTGTGTATAAATGATCCAGCGGGATAATGCAGTAAAAGGAAGGGAATCCTTTATGAAAAATCCAATCTGCATTGATCTCTGCCATCCGTAACCCGGCAGACAGCTTCTGTCATTTTACGTTCACAGCATAAAACGGTGCAGGGTTTCTATTACCGTATCTTTCTGGTACCAGTCATTGTATACGAGTTCCAGCAACGCTGCCTGCATTTTGCCGAAGTCGGATTTCCGGTGTTTTTGCAGCATGGCAGCAAACCTGTCGGGAGATTTCAATGCTTTCCGGAAACGGATGGACGTGATATGCGCCGTAGACAATGGGTATCTTGCGTCGATGCTTTGCTGCAGTTCCGTACGCCCGAAGTTCTTTCTCAACCGTTCTCTCAGGGTGTCGAGGCTGTTATCCATTGGAAATCCCTGTATCATAACCGCTTCCCGGGAAGCCGTTATGCCCTTGAAAACCAGCCCGATTTTACCGATGGCTGTTATGCTTTCTGAAATCACCTGCACATAGTCCGGGAGCGATACATCAGCAAGGTCAAACCCGTTATAGCATGTAATGACCGGAAGAGCCGTGATATGGAGATCCGCAGCAGGCTGGTAATACTGTTCTCCGTCAATATCCTTTATTTCCTCCTGGAACCGGCTGATGTTATCTTTGATATCATCAGCCGGCCTTAGCAGCAGGGTCAGTCCGCGGCGGTTGTCTTTCTTATCAATCATCCTGTCCGGCAGGACATCGCCTTTTTCAATGGCACCGATGGATCAGCGGAAAAGATGATCGTATAATGGTGACAGAACATGATTCTGATTCATAGGAAACGGCATTCTTTAAACACAAGCTCTGTTTTTGTCAGGGTTACATCAGTTACGGGTCTGCTTGAATTCCAGCGGCGAGGAATGGGTCTTGCTTCTGAAGAATTTGCTGAAGGATTGCGGATGTTCGAACCCAAGTTCGTAAGCTATTTCACTTACCGTCAGATTCGGGGAAGAGAGTTTTTCCTTTGCCTTTTCAATCAGTTTTAAGTGGATATGCTGCTGGGTATTCAGTCCGGTAACCGCGCGCAGCATATCGCCCAGGTAGCGCGGGGAAACCTTCAGCTGGTCGGACAGGTATTTTACCGTCGGGATTCCTTCGATCACTGCTTTTCCGGAGTTGAAATATTCATCGAGCAGCAGCTCCATCCGGCTCAGCAGGTCGGTATTAATGATCTTCCGGGTGATGAACTGCCTTTTGTAAAACCGCTGGCTGTAGGTCAGGAGCAACTCCAGCTGGTAAATGAGCACCTCCTGGCTCAGATCATCGATGGAGGTCTTCAGTTCATTATTGATACTGCCGGCAATACTGCTGATGGTATTTTTTTCAGCATCCGAAAGATAGAGTGCTTCGTTGATCGCATAATCGAAAAAACCGTAGGCCCTGATTTTCCGTTCCAGCGGATAGCCGCGGAAAAAGTCAGGGTGTATCAGTAAGGTAAAACCGGAAGGGTTTCCGTCAGACCGGATGCCGGCCAGCGATTGTCCGGGTGCGGTGAAGCACATGCCGGCCTCATTGAAATCATAGGTGGTCTGGCCGTATTTCATTTTGCATCCTGATGAATCATTGTAGGTGATGTGGTAAAAATCCATCACAAAATCAAAGGCCAGCATTTCACTGGTAATCTCCGTTTCCCGGTAATCCAGCAGGCTGATCAGGGGATGTACCGGTTTAGGCAGGTTCAGGGCATGCTGCATTTCGGAGAGGGTACGGAAATGCTTGGGCATATTGATCTCTGTAGGTTTCATAATTTCCAAATGTACGTAAAAATCCGATGGCCGGGATAACGACCGTCGGATTTTTCCACCATTGTTAAAGGATTGATTTTCCGCCGTTCATCATTTCGGAAATTGCTTCACGGAAGGCTTCGTCACCCGCTTCAAGGCGATACCGGTACATGGCTGTCGCGTCTTCACCGCAGACATATCTCAATTGCTTTGAACTGTCCGTTGCAGCTCCGTACACCACCTCGGCGATCTGCTCTGCAGTGGTCATATTTTCCTGCTGCATCACTGCTGCTGCAAATTTATTCAGAAGCGCGTCGTAGGCAGGGTGGGCTACCATCGGGGATTTGTTCATAATTTCTGTAGCCACCATCCCGGGTTCAATGGTTTTGATGCCGATATTGAATTCAGCCAGTTCATAGGAGAGGCTTTCGCTCCAGCCTTCGATCGCCCATTTGCTGGCGTCATAGATGGAGCCCATCGGGAATCCTGCCAGGCCTGCAGACGAACCTGTGGTGATGAATAATCCCATTCCTCTTTCCCTGAAATACGGGATAAAGGCTTTCGTTACCCTTACTACCCCAAAAAAGTTCGTTTCCATCTGGGCCAGGATTTCCTCATCCGAAACAGCCTCCAGTGCTCCCATCAGGGCATAGCCCGCATTGTTGAAGACCACGTCTACCTGATGTTGGCTCAGGATTTTCTGTACCGTTTCATTGATCTGCTGCGGTTGGGTTACATCAAGTTTCAATACGGTAACGTTCTCTGTCTGGTTAAGTTCCGTTTCGCTTTCCGGGGTACGCATCGTGGCAATGACATTCCAGCCTTTTGAGGCAAACAGACGGGCGGCCGCTTT
>JAKOOI010000095.1 GCA_022701475.1 Weeksellaceae bacterium | reverse complement strand
TCAATACAATCCTGCTCGCTTCCGGTATTATATTCGCATAATTTAAAATGTTGCGTCATTTCCGGAAGATAGTCTTCAAAAGCTTTACAGATACTTTGCACATTCCAGATAAAGATTCCGGCATTCCAGAGGAAATCACCGCTTTCAAGGAAACTTTTTGCTATTTCCAGCATGGGTTTTTCTGTAAATGTCTTTACCTTGTAGTAATCTGAATCATGTTTGTCAACAAACTGAATATATCCATAGCCGGTATCCGGCCTGGTAGGCGTAATACCCAATGTTACCAGATATTCATTTTTCGAGGCAAGCTCAAAAGCAAGCTCTGCCTTTTCCAGAAAGGTCTCTTCTTTCATGATCAGATGGTCTGCAGGCAGGACAATCATAGTGGCTTCCGGATCAACTTCTGCGATTTTGTTGGCCATATAAAGGTTACAGGGAGCTGTATTTTTCAGCAGCGGTTCTCCCACCACATTTCGCTGAGGGATTTCAGGAAGCTGCTGATAAGTAAGCTCAACATACTCTTTATTGGTAATGACAAATATATTTTCAACAGGAATCATTCTGCTGATCCTATCATAGGTCTGCTGAATCATGGTACGGCCAACGCCTAAAATATCCTGGAACTGTTTCGGGAATTTCTGCGTACTCATGGGCCAGAATCTGCTCCCGATCCCACCCGCCATAATCACGCAATATCTATCTGATTTTGACATTGTTAAGTGCATTTTTCCACTCTCGCCAGAGGTTTGAAAGAATATTTCCTTCCTGTGGCCAGATTTTTACAAAGATAGTTTTTTTTAATAAGCCCTTCTAATAAATACTTTTCATTGCGGTACATAAAGAAGTCTCCGTTTTGCAGCTTTTCTATAAACACAAGCCTATCATCCTGCTTTTCAATGTGAAAATACCTTACGAGTTCCGGACTGGCCATAAAATTAGCTCTCGGTGATCTGGAGAATTTTACAATAACCGGTCTGAGCTTCTCCCCGTACACCTCTAGGCTCTGCAAAAGCATCTGCCTGAATGTTTCCTTCCATTCGTTTCCATGGGGCGAAATCCTCCGTCCGTATTTTTCAAAAGCGATGAGATGGGCCAGTTCATGGGTTAATACAAAAAAGAAAAGCTCCGGAACCAATGTTGAATTAAGCGTGATCTCATGGGTATGATCAGGAAGCTTCCTGTAGTCTCCGAGCTTTGAGTCCCTGTTTTTTGTGATTTTGATATGGATATAATAATCGGCAAACCATATCTTTAAATAGGGCAGCGTATTTTGCGGCAAATATTTTTCTAATGACTGGATGGACATGACATCTATAAGTTCAGCGGAATCCCCGAATAGAAATTCAGCAATTTCTGACTGAAAAGATAATTGAATTTGGCCTGGGCTACAGATCCCTGGGCATTGGCATAATTGTTCCTTGCGACATTGACATCATATATGGTAGATCTTCCTGCGGCATAACTTTTATCGGCGAAATCGAGAGCCAGCTTCGTGCTTTTTTCAGCCTGAACGGCAGACAGGTAAATTTCATAATTGGCATCCACATCAAACTGTGCTTTCTGAACATTTTCCCTTACGATCTGTTTCTGCTGCAGCATGGTCACTTTGGCAATATCCTCATTGAGCTTTGACTGCTCTACCTGCAGCTTTGTAATTCCTTTATTAAAAATGGGAATATTTACGGAAAGACTCAGGTTCTGCCCGAAATTCTCACGGTACTGATTGAAGAAAGGCGTATCGTAAACCGGATTACCAAATTCGTCCGTCCTGAAATTGAGCAGGTTGTTATAAAAACTCCCGATTCCGGCATTGGCCGTTACGGTAGGCCAGAAGGATGTCCTTGTCACTTCGGTCTGGGCTTCTGCGGATTTGATCCGGCTCTGGGCCGCTTTGATCTGCGGCTGGTTGTCATAGGCTGTGGCCAGCACCTCTTCTACCGGCTTCAGCTGGGGAGTCAGCTGATCCGGAACCTCTACATCCTCTACATCAAAATCTTTATACTCCTGAAGCTGCAGCAGCTGTGCCAGGGCGAACAAACTTCTTCCTACGTTGATTTCAGCGGTCTTCAGGTTCTGCTTTTCCCTTGCCAGGCCGGCTTCCGCTTCTGCCAGAACGGTCTGGGCTGTGGTTCCTACGGTAGTGGTAATCTTGGAACGGTCATACTGCTTCTGAGCATTTTCTACGGCAGCCCGGGAAATTTTCACAATCTCCTTATTCAGGAGAGTGGTAAGATACTGCTGTGCGATCTGCAGGGAAATGTCATTTCTGACGGTTTCAATATCATACTGGCTGGCTTCAACATCGAATTCCGTTTTTCTGACGGTTTTTTCCAGCCTCCCGTTATTGTATACCAGGATATCCGCACCGATGTTGGCATTGTTGCTGAACCGGTCATTACGGATACTTCCCGTTCCTAATGATGCCTGCCCGAAACTTACACCGTTCCCTACGTTTGCAGAAACGCCGGGAAGATAGTTTCTTTTGGCTATTTTAAGGTTAAGGTCCTGGATCTGTTTTGAGTATTCATTTTGGATCACCTGTAGATTATGCTGGGTCGCATACTCCACACATTCTCTCAGAGACCATCTTTTCTGGGCATTGAATGCCAGGCAGGACAATCCTAAAATAATAGTCAAAACTTTTTTCATGTTACGATTTTTCCCTATTAGACGAATCAAATAAAGAAAAGTTACAGATTTCAGAAAATTATTGTTTCATATCTATGAAACTTTTGAGAATTTTGCATCATGACTACTGAACAATACAAAGAGGCCGTAGAATGGCTTTTCGTACAGGCTCCCAATTATCAGACCGACGGAGAGAAAGCTTACAAACCCGGACTGGACAATATCATCAGATTGTGTGGGTTTTTCGGAAACCCGCAGGAAAAAATAAAGTGTATCCACATCGGAGGAACCAACGGAAAAGGATCCACCAGCAATATGCTGGCTTCCGTGCTGCAGGAATCAGGATACAAAGTCGGCTTGTATAATTCTCCGCACCTGATTGATTTCACGGAGCGCATCAAAATAAACGGCAACAACTGTGATAAAACTTTTGTCTATGACTTTATTCAGAAACTGAAAAAACTTCCGGAGGACATCCAGCCCTCCTTCTTCGAGTTTACTACCATAATGGCTTTCGAGTATTTCTACCGGCAGCAGGCGGACATCGCCATTATTGAAGTCGGTCTCGGGGGAAGACTGGATTCCACCAATATCATTACCCCGCTGATTTCAGCCATTACCAACGTACAACTGGACCATCAGAATATTTTAGGGGATACCATTGAAGAGATTGCAGCAGAAAAGGCGGGAATTGTGAAACCTGGTGTCCCTGTGATTTCAGGTGATGAAAACGAATCGGTAAAAGCGATTATCAGGAGTAAAGCCGCACAGGAACATGCAGTTTTTATTGACGCTTCTTTACCGGATACGGATCTGGTATCCGATCTGCAGGGAAATTATCAGAAAAACAATATAAAGGTCGTAATGGCATTGCTTCAGGAATTAAAAAAACTGAATTATACTGTTTCTGATGAAAATGTACGTGAAGGACTGCTGCATGTCCACCGGAATACCGGATTCATCGGCCGTTGGTTCGAATTTTCCCGTTTTCCGCTTATCATCTGTGATACCGGCCACAACCAGGCCGGCCTGGAGCATGTCTTTGCACAGCTAAACGCAATGGACAGGCATAAGCATATCATCTTAGGTTTTGTAAACGATAAGAAGATTGACGAGGTCATGAAAATCCTGCCGCAAAATGCCGAGTTTTATTTTGCCAAACCGGCTATCCATAGGGGAAGACATCCTGAAGAATACCGGACCTTACTTGAGGAAGCAAAAATTCCCTTCACTATTTTCGATTCGGTACAGCTGGCGTATCTCGCTGCAAAAGAACAATGTACGGATGAAGAGATGATTTTTATCGGTGGAAGTAATTTTGTAGTAGGAGAATTTTTAGAAAAAAATTTGGAGATTTCCAAATAAGTTGTATATTTGCACCACTCTAAACGAGGAAACAAGTATAGGGGCTCTTAGCTCAGTTGGTTCAGAGCATCTGGTTTACACCCAGAGGGTCGGGGGTTCGAATCCCTCAGGGCCCACACAAAGGATACTGAAGCCTTTTAAAAAATTTCAGGGCTCTTAGCTCAGTTGGTTCAGAGCATCTGGTTTACACCCAGAGGGTCGGGGGTTCGAATCCCTCAGGGCCCACACAAAATCTCTCAGGAAACTGGGAGATTTTTTTTTGATTATTGGTTAGATTTACAGCAGGCATTAATAAAAACAGCAGGCACAAATCCGTTCCGGAAAATTGCCCGATAAATTCCTATTTTTGTGTAATTCCTTATCCTTATGAAAAAAATTATCCTTATCGAAGATGAAACCGGCGTAGTCTCCTTTATAAAAAAAGGCCTTCAGGAAAACGGCTATGAAGTTTCCGTGGCTTTTGACGGGAAAACAGGCGTTCAGCTGGTACAATCGAATGATTTTGACCTGGTGATCCTGGACATTATGCTGCCGGAAATGAACGGGCTGGATGCCTGTAAGGAAATCAGGAAGACCAATCCGCATGTCCCGATCCTGTTTCTTACGGCATTGGGCACTTCTGAAAATATTGTTCTCGGACTGGAAAGCGGCGGCGACGATTACCTGGTAAAGCCGTTCAAGTTTATCGAACTGGTCGCCCGGATCAAATCCCTGCTCCGCAGAAGCCATAACGGAAACCCGGCAGAGCCTGCCGAACCAGAGGTAGACCAGGAATACATCTACCAGTTTTCAGACCTGATCCTTAACGATTACACCAAAAAAGTAACCCGTGCCGGAGAAGAAATCTCATTGACCTCAACCGAGTATAAACTGCTTCTGTATTTTCTGAATAATCCGGAAAAAGTAATTTCCCGGGCGGAAATCCTGGATGCCGTATGGGGCGTTAATTATGAACTCGGCACCAATGTAGTGGATGTCTACGTGAATTACCTGCGGAAAAAGCTGGACCATCAGGAAGACCAGAAACTGATCCATACCGTTATCGGAATGGGATATGTCATGAAAAAACCATAGCAGATGTTCAACAGAGTCATTACCAACCAGACCAAGACGATGGTGCTCCTGATGCTGGTGTTTACGGCCATCATCCTGCTGTTCAGCGGACTGGTATATTTTTCAATTGTCAATTTCTCACACCAGCGGTTCTATGAACTGCTGAAAATACGGACCACCACCATTATCCAGATCGAAAAAAGCAAGGATGACCTGGATATCCCGGAGAATTACATCCTGAACGGGCTGAACGACGAAGAACTGCCGATGGAGCGCGACTATGTGTTTGCCGTTCCTGCAGATTCCAATTTCAGCCGGATTTCACAGAAGATCCACATTCCGGACTCTTTTTTTAAAAGCATTGTCAGGAAAGGGGAATCGAATTACAACGATAAAGAATTTTATTATATCGGCCAGACCTTCCGCCATGATGATAAGACTTATATCGCCATTGCTTCCGCTAAAAACCATTACGTCGTTTATTACCTGGGATTCCTGAAACGCACGTTGATTACCTGCATTGTCCTTTCCCTGTTTTTCAGCATGATCTTTTCTTTCTATCTTTCAAAAACACTGTTCAGACCGATCCTCAAAATCACCAGCAAAGTTAAGGAAATCAGCTCTGAAAACCTTCACCTGCGCCTGGAACCCCAGCCGGACAACAAGGAACTGAATGAGCTGGTGGAAACTTTCAACGGGATGCTGAACCGCATTGAAACGTCTTTCGGAACCCAGAATCACCTCATCGGCAATGTTTCCCACGAGCTCCGGACACCGCTGACCTCCATCATGGGCGAAGCGGATGTAGCCCTTTCCATTTCCCGTACCAACGAAGAGTACAAGGAAACCCTGGGAATTATCCTGAATGAAGCGGAGAAACTGGATAAGAAGATCAAGGCCCTGCTGCTGATCGCCCAGACCGGTTTCGACGGGAAAATCCAGAAAATCGATGAAATCAGGATCGACCAGCTGCTGTGGGATGTTATTGAAACCCTCAGGAGAATCGATACCCGGAACAACATATTCCTGGATATCAGCATGCTTCCGGACAATCCTAAGAAACTGAAAGTGCAGGGCAATGAGCAGCTGCTGCACCTGGCTGTCACCAACATCATCCAGAACGGCTGCAAATATTCCGATTTCCAGCAGGTAAGGGTTTCCCTGGGCGCTACGGATACTGATGTCTACATCATCGTAAAGGATAACGGAATCGGAATTCCCGGTGGGGAAATGAATAAGATCTATGACCCTTTTTTCAGGGCTTCCAATACCAACAATTACGAAGGCTACGGCATCGGTCTTCCACTGGCCAGGAATATTGTCAGAATGCATCAGGGAGAACTGATCGTCAGTTCCTCCCAGGACCAGGGAACCACCGTACAGCTCAGGTTCCCGAACTTTTACCACACCTCACAGCAGGAAAGCAGGGAAAACTAAGATCATGAAAATGATCCGGAAGTTGCCGGTATAATGCAGAACCTATTGTATACATCATCAATTCATTCTTGTTTACTGTGACAGGAAACCGTGTACCAACAAAAAACCAATCTCGGTGAGATTGGTTTTTTGTTTTATTTATTTAAAGTTGAATTTTACAGTAAACATGACCTGGCTCGGCCGGAGCTGTATCCGGGTGTAAGAAATATTACTGGTATTGATCTCATAGTTTTCAAACACCTTTTTATTGGCAATATTCATCCATTTCACTTCAAAGTCGATTTTCTTTTTAGCCCAGGTAAACTGGTAAGACAGATCATAAAAGCCATTGTTATATTTCTGTCCTTCCGCACTGGAATTTACCTGATCCCAACTGAATCCTACCGTATGGTTTTCAATCGGATAAAAGAAAAGCCCCAGGTTATGGGTAAACCCTCTTCTGGCAGCATTGGAAACAATCTGTCCGGTGCTGGTCTGCTTTGTCCGGGATACATTTGCATTGTAATCGATGCTCATCCAGCTGAAATAGGTATTATTGAATTTAAAACCAACCGACTGGCTGTTGTTTTTATTGGTGAAAGCAGCATCATCAAGAAAAGCATCGGAAGTTGTGGTATTATTGCTGTAGCTTAGGGAAGCATTGGTCTTGAATTTAGGAAAATATTTTCCCACTTCAGCGCTGTAGCTGTTGCTCAGTACATGGTTGTCCTGTTCAATGTACTGCATCACTGTAAATCCGGCCGCATTGATGCTGGGGTTGGAAATCAGGTTTCTTTTTGCATCTGAGAACCTGTAATTGACGTTAAAGAACAGGTTATTCAGGGGATTCCGGTATTCCAGACGGGATCCTGCAGATTTATTGTTGTTCTGAGGAATAGGATTGTTGGCATCCATAGCATTCAGGCTGGTAGGTGAAGTCATGAGCAATCCGGAATAGGCGCTGTTGATTTCCCCGAAATTATTATTGATGTTTGCATTCACCGAGGCCTTCCAGAAAGAGGCAAAGGTGTATTGGGCAAAAGCGTTTGGCTCAAAGGTCAATCTGTTTATCGATTTGGATACAAACCTTAAAGGATCTTCCGCTGTGATATTATTGGAATTTACAGGAAGGCTGGCATAGAGCATCCAGGCATCGCTCTTATAGTTGATACCCACGCTTCCGTATGGTGTTGCCGTAGTATATTTGAGGTCATTATAATAGTCCTGTCCATATCCGTGGTATACGCCTTCCTGAAGGTTTGTCAGCACCGTATTCAGTGCTGTCGATTTGAAATTGAATCCGATTTCCGGGGTAAAGGTCCAGCCTTTGGTAGAGAAGCCGATATTGGCGGAATGATTTGCTTCGAAAGTCTTAAGACCCAGATACTGTCTTACTGTTTCTGCATACGCCCCCGGATTAAAGCCCGGAATCGTAACATAGGATGCGGGAGACACATCCAGGGTCTGGCGGTCGGTCTGATAGCTCACAAAAGATAATACGTTGACCATCTTTTCTTTCCACGGAACAATGGTACTCAGTGAATTCTGGAATGAGGTAGTCGGGGATTCTATCGCTTCTGCTCCATTTCTCAGTATTTTGGTCTGACTGTCGGTACGGCTGACGATTCCGCGGTCTGCATTCCAGTATTGGGAAAAACTGGTGGTATTCTTAAAAAATCCCTTTTTGGCATTTTTTGTAAAAATCAGCTCTCCTTTTGCCTTGTCCGTATAAAAATTATTGAAAATATTCTGTGTGATGGTAGAAGCTATCGGGCGTGACGGGCTTGCAAAATAATCCGTCTGGCTGTAAGATTCCCTTTCCACGGCATTATTGGTGTAATTGGCACTGGCCTTCAGTTCCCATTCTTTCTTTTTATCAATATTGGTAAGGTAATTGGCAGAAAGGTAGTGTACACTGTTCAGCAGGTATCTTTTTACCGGCAGGTTCGGGGTGCTTGCATTTTCCACATTCAGCCAGTCGTTCTGGGTAGCATTGATCCTTCTTCCTTCGAAACGGCTTCCGAATGACAGGATATTTCCTTCATTTTCTACCTGCTCGCCGACGTTATTGGTCTTGTAATTCACCACCCACTGGCTTTTCTGCCCGAAGAACATCGGGGTAAGCTTTACGTTCCACAGGAGCGGGCTGGCTCCTGCCCCTACTTCACCGCGGCCCGTCATGGTTACCGAATTTTTCAGTTTGATATTGATGGCAGCCTGATCGGAAGGCACTTTGTCCTGCAGGATTTTCACCGGCTGGTGGTTTTCCAGGACTTCCACTTTCTGCACCGCGTCTTTCGGCAGGGAGTTGTTGATCGTTCCGTAGCCGCCTTCCATCAGGTCTTTTCCGTTAACATAGAATTTATTGATGGCATTTCCCTGGTACAGGATGGTTCCGTCGGTATTCACTTCAATGCCCGGAATTTTCCGCATCACGTCGGCCAGGGTCCTGTCGCTTTTGCTGTCGAAAGCTTTCAGGTCATAGGCAATGGTATCTCCTCTTGCCGTGATCATCTTGGTCTTCAGCTGTACTTCTTTGATCTCCGTAGCTTCCGACTCCATTTTAAAACTCAGGGTCTGGTCGCTGTTCCCGATCTGCCGGGTAAGAGGCCTTTGGTTAAAGGCTTTCACTTTCAGGTCCACATTCGGTTCGGATGAGGTAAAGGTGACTTTATATTCTCCTTTGGCATTGGTGATTCCATAAGCCAGAATGGCGTCTTTGCCAGGTTCCTCTATGGTAACGCTGGCACTGGGAATCGCTACTCCGTCTTCATCCGTAATTTTTCCCGAAACGGTTTTCTGCGCAAAAGAAAGTACAGAGAGAAAAATCATCAGGAATAAAGAGATTTTCATTTTCATAATGTATTATTTGATCAATTAGTTACCGGTTGGCGTATTTTGTTACACTTCTAAAGATGGGATTTTCCCTGTAAAGTTAAAACCCATTTTTATCACTACAAATATAGTTATATTAATCTGTATTTTTTATATCCTTCTTATTTTCTTCCGGATTTACCCGCTGTGTTATGGTTATCTGACAATTTAAAATATAATCCGGCAAATTCATTGTTATTTTTTAAATGAATTATATATATATATTTGTATAAATATTTTAGCATGGGAGTAGGCAATAATCTTAAAAAGCTCAGGACCAAGACCAAATTTTCACAACAGGAGATGGCAGACATGCTGGGATTGGGCAGAAATACTTATACCAACTGGGAGAATGAAAGCACCGATATCAAATCCAATTACCTCCCGAAACTGGCAGAAATTTTCCAGATAAGCATCCTTGATCTCTTTGAAACCGGAAAAAAACATGACGGATACAACAGGCTTGCCAATTTTGCCCTGAAGGATCATGCTGTTGCCCAGAAAGATTTTCAGCAGGGCATCATTATCAATATCACGGATTCGGAAGCGGCCAAGCTGATCAGTTCCCAGCTGGAAGAACTGATCAGAAGCCTGAATAAATAAGCAGGCTTATCCTTTATAGAAACAGGCATGTAATTTTCACTGTCCTGAATTTCATTTATTCAAAAGGTTTTAGTTCCAGGGGATTGTTATACATTTTTTTCTTCTTGTCATATACCGTTTGCAATTCTTTTCTAAAATCTTCCCCCATATCTGCCGGATAGCCGGCCAATGTAAATTTAAGATTATAGGTGGCTTTTAAAAAATCTTTCTTGCTCAGCTTCTTATATCCTTTCAGATTCACTTGATATCCATCGGAATCTTTTTCAATTTTTACCGCTGTAAAATGATAGTCATTCCGGGTATCATACAGTTCCATGATCAATCCCGGCAGTCCGGTAAATTTGTAAGGCCCTAATGATTGCGGGTATTCTTTGGAGAAATAAGCAATCCACCGTCTCCCGAACTT
>JAKOOI010000083.1 GCA_022701475.1 Weeksellaceae bacterium | reverse complement strand
CAATTATTTTTTTTAATCTGAAAGTAAACCTGCCCATTGCATAATAATAAAAATAAGACCTGAGCCGGAGAGCGTCTGCCACAGCCCTGATTTTTTCGCCTACAATATAACGGTCCGTATGGGCGCTACCTATAAATACCATATCATAATCTGCAGCCAAAGCAGCAGCCTGCCGGATATTACGGTATGCATCCAGATAGAACAGGGGCCGGAAATTCAAATTGAACGTTACTGCATCACTGAATTCAAATGTAAATTTCCTGTCAAAATAACGGAGATGAGAAATGAGCTGAGGATATTCTGAGAGCGGATCGAAATTATAGTAGATCATCTGTATTCCCGGATTGTTGTCCCTGACCGCCTGCAGGAAAAATGCAGGGGTCGCTTCTCCTTTGATCAGCAGGAAATAATCATATTTCCGGTTTCGGGTTTCATTCAGGATACGCCGATAATACCTGGTTATTTTCCGGTAATAAATACTTTTGTTGAGGCGTATCAGGCCTTTGGAAAGATTTGAATTCGAGGGTCGTTCATCATAAAAATCCACTTCAGCACCAAGTAATGAAAGCCTTTCTGCAATGGCGTTTTCATAGCCGAAAAAGCTTACTGATAAAAAAAGTATCTTTTTTCCCTGTATCCCCGTCATTTCAACAATCCTTTAATTTTCATTTCCTCAAGGGATTCTTTGAATTTTATATCCTGAATATTCTGTTGCAGTACCCATTGTGTAAATTTAGATATTCCTTCTTCAAAAGAAATCTCCGGATGGAAACCAAGCCTGGACCTGATCTTGCTGATGTCTGCAAAATTATGCCGGATGTCCCCCAGACGGAACTGCCCTGATATGGTAATTTCGAAATCCATGTCGTAAAATTTTCTCAGATTTTCCGCTACGGTGGTAACAGCCGTTGAAATTCCCGTTCCCACGTTGAAGATTTCCCCGTTTGCCGCATCACTTTCAATGCACCGGATGGTAGCTTCCACCGCATCATTGACATGGATAAAGTCTCTGGATTCCCGGCCGTCTTCAAAAATATTAATATCATTGCCATTGAGAATCTGCGAAGAAAAAATAGATAAGATGCCGGTATAAGGATTTAATAATGACTGCCCTTCGCCATAGACATTCTGGAACCTCACTGCAACCGGTGCTACTCCCATGGACGAACAGGCTGTCATCACCATCTGTTCCTGTGTATATTTCGTAATGCCATAAATGGAGGTAGGATGTATTTTCGCTTCTTCATCCGTAGGCAGTGCCCTGAGAATCTGTCCGTCAGGATAAATAATTTCAAAATTCCCCTTTCTCATTTCCTCAACATTTCTCGGTTTGGGATAAATAAGTCCCAGTTCCGGATGAAGATATTTCCCTTCGCCATAAACAGCCCTGGAAGAAGCAATGACGACCTTTCTTACAGCATGCGGCCTGTTTACAAGAAGATCAAGCATTTTTGCCGTTCCAGAAACATTTACTTCAGAATATTTTTCAATCTGATACATAGACTGCCCGGTACCGGTCTCTGCAGCGAGATGTACAATAACCTCCTGTCCTTCAATTGCGTTCTCCCAGTCTTCTGCATTTACAACGTCGCCTTTGATGAAACGTACCCGGCCGATGATACTTCTGTATAAGGGAGAGTCCTCTTCCGGGTAAGTTCCGTGGATCTGTGAAGAAAGATTGTCCAATACCGTAACTTCATATCCTTTCTTGCCAAGCTCCATACACAACTTGCTTCCGATAAATCCTGCTCCCCCCGTAATGAGTATTTTCATGTGCTGTTATAAATATTATTTTAATCTGACTGAACGGTAATAAAAAGTTCTGAACCGCAAAAGTACATATTTTGTCCAGTAAAAAATATGTAAAATGAGATATCGCAGATAAGTGATCTTTCCCAGGCTGTACATTTCTGCAAGGTTCTTCCGGAATCCCTTTGCCATCTCCGGAAGGTTTGCTGACAATCCCGAAACACCAAAGCTCCTTTTTCCATTGCCGGTGATTACCAGGCTTTGTTCAAGAATGAACATGGTATTTCCCAAAGAGACTCTCAGCCAGTAGTTTACATCTTCGGCATACCGCTGGTCCTCATCAAAATATCCTGTATTCTCAAATACTTTCCTTCTGAAAATAACAGTGGAAGGCTGCGCTTCATTCCTGATGAGCAGTTTGTCAAATGTGATCTCAGCCATTCCGTTATAAATACGGTAGGGATACAACAAGGGATTTCCGTTTCTGGCAGTGGCCAGAAAATCAAAACCGGTATCCTCAAAATACTTCATCTGTTTCTCGGTTTTTAACGGCAGCCATTCGTCATCGGCATCCAGCAGTGCAATAAAGTCACCTTTGGCTGTTGCCAGCCCTTGGTTCCTGGCCCTGGAAACCCCACCGTTCGATTGGTGCAGCAACAGGATATTCATACCGGGATTTTGCTGAATGTATTTTTCCGTCAATTCCGTACTTTCGTCTGTTGAGCCGTCATTAATAATGATAATCTCAAATTCCGACTGCGGAAAAGTCTGGTTTTTTACCGAATTCAGAGCTTTAATTATAGAACGCTCAGCATTATACATGGGAATGATAACGGAAATCATGATTTTTCTTTATCGGGGTTGATTAAAAATACCATTCCTAATGTGATGACGATGAACGGCATGCTCATATTAAAAAAGCTGATATCAAAGAAAGAATCTGCCACCGTAGCCCTGTATCCGTATTCTGCCAGGCAGAGGATAAAGGGAATGAATACGCAGATAAACAGCAATATCCCGGAAAATAAAAATACATCATACAGCGAACGTATTCTCAATGAAAGTAAAAATGCCAGTATAATATAAGAAACACTGAGCCAAAGCGGTTGTTTGGTGCCCTGAATAAAAAAGGGATTATGTTTGAGTAGGGTATGCAAATCAGGAGAAAGAGAAAAGAAAAGATATAAAATGACTGAAATAGTGACGAGAAAAACACTCACAAAGCGCAGTTTTTCTCCTGCTGAAGAAAGATAAAACTTCCTGAACAAAAGAATGCCTGCCGGAATAACCGATGAGAGCCTGGTCAGCAGTAACAGTGCTGTAAGAACCGATACACTTTCCGGGCGTATTTTCGGCCTGGCCAGAAACCTGTTCCAGACCAGTCCGGAAAATCCTGCAACAATGATGAAATTTGAAGCAAGATCACTCTTTACATAAATTTCCCATACATATGCAGGAGAAATCACAAACAGCAACAAAACACCCAGCCGCTGCCTGTATGTTCTGAATAAAACAAAAACAGTATATGAAAAGAGTAAAAAAATAAAAGACTGGAGATAGCCCACACTTCCAAAAAGCAGGTAAACAGGCATTCCCAACAGGATAAGTACCGGAAGATTAGATGATTCCTGGCCCATATGATCCGGGATGTCATAAGGATATTTCCCGTCAAGAACCGCTTCTATTCCTGTTTCCATAGCTGACCACCGGTCTACATTCAGAGAATACCCATCCACTTTATGATTCAGATACAGGCTGAAAATAAAAAATACAGCAGTTGCTGACGAGAAGCACCATTGATAGAATTTTTCCTGTACAGACAGCCTAAGATAGCAAACACCTGCACCGGATATTATTATCCAGTATCCGATTAAAAATAAAAGCCCATGAGATTCACCGTATTTGATGATGAAAAGTGAATTCACCATCATGTACATGCACAGCACGCTGCAATGTTTCAGAAAAGTTGATAAGTGGGCTTTTGATAAAAGAGTATTCATGGAAGATAAAATCAGTAATTCATTTACGATCCGGCCTCATTGTACGGCAGCCTGTTGGTAATGGACCTTCCCAATGAGATCTCATCAGCATATTCCAGCTCATCCCCTACTGAGATTCCCCTGGCAATGCTTGAGAAATTGACACCGGCGTTCTTAAATTTCTTATAAATATAATAAGCGGTAGTATCTCCTTCCATCGTGGCACTCAGCGCGAATATAAATTCCTTTACCTGCCCGTCCTTCAGCTTTTTCTCAATACTCGGAATATTCAGCTGATTGGGGCCTATCCCTTCCATCGGTGATATTTTCCCGCCCAGAATCAGGTATTTGCCGGTATATTTCCCCGTATTTTCAATAGCGATGACATCGCGTACATCTTCTACGATGCAGATAAGTTCATCGCTTCTTTTGTCATTGCTGCAGATCTCACAGATATCGAAATCAGAGAAATTATGGCATTCTTTGCAGTATTTGATATCGTTGACCAGGCTGATCAGTGAGTTTCCAAGGCCCATCGCTCTGGAATTAGGCTGTTTCAACAAATGTAATGCGAGGCGCAAGGCGGTTTTCCTTCCGATACCGGGCAATCCCGAAATTTCATCCACTGCCTTTGCCAATACTTTACTTGGGTAATCCATAACACAAAAATAAGCATTAAACTTGTAAACTGTGAATACCCGGCCCGCAATTTTCATCAGGCGGGATTGCGTGCAGAGCCGTCTTCCGATTTAACATTTTTTTAACCGCCATAATTGCAATATCAGTTATCCGGGATTGAGCATTCAGCGGAAAACCGTTATCTTTGGGTTCAGAATATTAACTTGAAAAACTAAACTTTATGGTACTTAACCATCTGAATTATCCCCTGGATTTTAAATTCAAGATCACCACGCTGGCCAGCGACTTCAACATCACGGACAGAAACGGCAACTATGTAGCATATGTCCGTCAGAAAATGTTTAAATTGAAGGAAGACGTGATCGTATTCAATGACGAAAGCAAATCCAAGGAGCTTTTCCGCATCCGCGCCAACCAGTGGATTGATTTCAATGCTTCCTATTCCATGAACGAGATCGCTACCGGAAAAAGCTTCGGCAGGCTGGCCCGGAAAGGCATGCGTTCGCTATGGAAATCGAGCTACGATGTGCTGGATATGAACGACCAGGCCAAATTCAGGATACAGGAAGACAATGCCTGGGTAAAATTCTTCGATGGCATGGTCGGTGAAATCCCCGTGATCGGATTATTTACAGGATATTTCCTGAATCCTTCATACACTGTAACCGGAATAGACGGAAAGGAATACTTCAGGCTGAAAAAAATGCCTTCGTTCTTCGGCAGGAGATTTCAGCTGGACCGCATGATCGATATTGATGATGAAGACGAAAGCCTCGTTATTCTTTCCCTCCTGATGATGGTGCTGCTGGAAAGAGCAAGAGGATAACCCATTAAAACCGCCTTTATGAAATATATTATTGTGTTTGCTTCGGCCCTGATGCTGGTGGCCTGCAAAAAAGAACAGCAGAGCAGTACGGGCACCCGTTCCGCAGATTCTGTACAGACTGCGCAGAAACCTTCAGCACCTGAAGCGCCTGCAGGTGCCATTTCAGTGGAAACCTTTGCTTTTCCTTCAGAGATTAAGGAATGCTCCTGTTACTTCGCGAAAAACAAAGCCGATTTTGAAGCCGAAAAATACATCTATGCCGATGATGCCGGGAAAACGGCCTACCTGAAGCTGGACGGGAAAAGACTTGCGCTGAACCTGATTTCCTCAAGCGATATGGAAGCAGATGAAGAACTGACCAAGGAAATTGAAAATGAAACCTACAAAATTTCCGTAAAAGGAAAAAAGATAAAAGGAGAAGAAGCATTGCTGTTTGAAGGAACTCTAAAGATCGAAAAGACAGACGGAACTTCCGTTACGATCCCTATCTACGGGGAATGCGGATGCTAAACCCTTCATTTTAACATTACGCTGCATTGCTGTTTTTATAACAGCATTGCAGCTTTTTTAATTATGAGCTTTATGGCGGATTTTTTCAGATAAAGTATTCAGGACTGTAGTCATGAACAGCAATAAGGCAATCAGGCCGTTTTAAAATCTTAAAATCCTCCAGACTCCAGGGATGATGAATCTCATCATTGTAATAAAAAATAATCAGGACTGATCATAGTAAATCATCTCCTGTTCAGGATATTAAATCCAGACTTCCGGACCTTCATCTGAATGCGGTTCCGCATCCAATGGCATTTCCGGTTCCACCTGTGCCCTTTCCCACCCCAGCATCAGCTGTTTCCGGGTGCTTCCCCAACGGTATCCGCCGATGGTTCCTGAAGACCGGATCACCCGGTGGCACGGAATCAGGAAGGCTACAGGGTTGCTGCCGATGGCCGTCCCGACAGCCCGGGAAGCTTTTGAATGGCCGGCAGCCCCGGCAATCCTGCCATACGTGGAGACTTCTCCCATGGGAATTGTCAGCAGGCTTTCCCAGACTTTAAGCTGGAAATCCGTTCCTTTGAGATGAAGCTTAACGGTCTTCAGATGTTTCCAGTCCGTACTGAAAATGGATAACGCATTGGCCTGATGTTCATCCCGGGCTTCAGAAAAAGAGGCATTGGGAAATGTAACCTGTAAATTTTCCAATGCCTTTTCTTTATTTTCCTCAAAAACCATAGAGCAGACCCCTTTTGCAGTTGACGCTGTCATGACCATTCCGAAAGGGCTTCCGGAAAAACTGTAGTTGATCCTGAGGCTTCTTCCTCCGTTTTTATAGTCTGCCGGCGACATGCCTTCGATCTTTACAAAGAGATCGTGCAGCCTGCTGGTGCTGGAAAGCCCGGTTTCATGAGCCGCGTCGAACAATGTGGCCTGTTTTTCCTTGAGCAGGCTTTTGGCGTGCTCAAGGCTGATGAACTGCAGGAATTTCTTCGGGCTTGTCCCTGCCCAGTCGGAAAAGAGCCTCTGGAAATGGGCCGGGCTCAGGTGTACCTGGGCTGCAATTTCCTCCAGTCCCGGCTGGTGCCTGAAATTTTCCAGGAGATATTCTATGGCAGTGGCAATCCGCTGATAATCGATCTGGCTTTGTATAGACGTAGACATATCATTTATTTTTGTGTACCCTGCAAATTTCCGGAAAACAGGCGGCAGAAAAAATCCGGTTCCTGCGGAATTTTAATTATTGCTGTTGATGTGGTAATACGCCAGCATTTTGTAATAAAGCTTGGCCGCCAGGAAAGCACTTGGTTTTGCCATCGGCGAATCCATCAGCTCAACGATATCAAATGCCACCACATTGCATTTTTCAAAGACTCTTCTCAGCAGTTCCAGGGTTGGGTACCACTGCAGTCCGCCCGGCTCGGGAGTTCCCGTAGAAGGAGCAATAGAAGGATCGAATGCATCCAGGTCAATGGTAATATAAACGTTTCCGGAAACTTTCTCCAGCACATCGTTTACCCAGTTTTCATTGTTGGCAATTTCGTGAGCAAAAAACACCCTTCCTTCCGGTAAATACTGCGCTTCCTCAATATCCATGGAACGGATTCCCACCTGCACCAGGTTGTGTTTCTGGCTGGCTTCGAATACTGCGCAGGCATGATTGGACGTTGAACCGTGGAACTCCGGGCGGAGGTCGGTGTGGGCATCCAGCTGAAGAACGGTCAGGTTCTCAAACTTCTCACCCACGGCACGGATTGAACCGATAGAAACGGAATGTTCCCCGCCGAAAAGCGTAAACAGCTTTCCGTCATGATCCAGCAATTCTTTTGTTTTCTGATAAACGGCTTCCGTCATGGCTTCCGGCGTAGCATTTTCGGCGATTTCCCCTGCCATGTATACGCCTTCCAGATAAGGTTCCGTCTGGGTTTCAATGTCGTAAAGCTCCATGTTCTCGGAAGCGTCCAGGAACAGCTCCGGCCCTTTGTCGGCACCTTTGCCCCAGGTGGAGGTCCCGTCGTAAGGAACGGTAACCAGCATTACTTTCGAGTTTTCCAGGGATGCATTTTCTTCAGGAATTCCTGCGTATGTTCTCATGTGTTGTGTACAATTAAATGATTTCGGCAAAGATACGAAGAAGTTTGGAGATGGTAAATGGATAATGGGTAATGGGTAATAAATATAAATTTGTGAAGTAAAAATTGTTATTTTTAAATTTTATTAAAACTTATTTTAACTTTATTAAAATAATATTTACTTTTGTAGAAATTATCAGCAATGAAACTTCCTATTGTATGCCCGAGTTGTGAATCGGCTTTGCAGGTCAGCCAGATGAAATGCAGCCAATGTGAAACGACCGTCAACGGCAACTACGAGCTTCCGCTGTATCTGCAGCTGGGCCGTGAAGAACAGGAGTTTATTTTGAATTTCTTCCTGTCAAGCGGCAGTATCAAAGAAATGGCGAAGCAGGCCGGACTGTCCTATCCTACGATGCGGAATAAGATGGATGACCTGATCACGAAAATTGAAACCCTTAAAAAATAACCCATGAACTGGAAACTCCTCTTTAACCCTTTCGGAATCTACAGCGAAAAGCAGCTTTTGATATCCGGTATCCTGATTACCTTGGCGGGTTCTTTCGCAGGCTCTCTTTTTAATGTAACCTTTGACGGCGTCTTGGATGTGCATCAGTACGAAACCGGTTTTTTAACAAGCCTGAAAGAAAACGGCATCAACGTAGCCTGTATTTTCATTGTGCTTTTCATCCTGGGTAAACTGATCAACCGTAAGACAAGGGCTATTGATATTCTCAACACGTCGATGGTGTCCCGGTTTCCGCAATACATCAGTGCGGTAATAACCGCTGTGCCCGTGTTGAAAAAAGTAGAAGATGAAATCATCAGTCACCAGGGTGATCTTCAGCATCTGAACTTCCAACCGGTAGACCTTATGCTGATTTTTTTCACCAGCATGCTGTTGCTGGCCATTACGGCTTATTACATTACCCTTCTGGTGAATGGTTTCAGAACTTCCGTCAACGCCAAAAAGTGGCAGCACTTTGCAGGTTTTGCCGTTGCTTTAATTGTCGCCGAAATTATTTCCAAACTTTTAATATCCCTATAACTTATGAAAACAAAAACTATATTTGTACTGGCAGCCCTTTTATTCGCCTCATTTTTTCAGGCACAGACCATCGAAGGATCCTGGAAAGGCGAAATGGAATTCCAGGGTATGAAACTTCCCTTGATTTTAAACATTAAAAAGAGCGGAAGCCTTTATTCTTCCACCATGGACAGTCCGAAACAGGGCGCCAAAGACATTCCCGTGGATAAAACGGATTTTGTGAACAATGAGCTTTCCTTTGAGCAGAAAATGCTGGGTGCCACTTATAAAGGAAAACTGGCCAACGGAAAAATAGAGGGAACTTTTTCCCAGAACGGCATACAGTTGCCGCTGACCTTTACGCCGAATACCGGAAACGGATCGGCACTTAACCGTCCGCAGACCCCGAAACCACCGTTCCATTATCATACTGAAGACATCACCTTTCAAAATCCGGCAGATAAAAACACCCTGGCAGGAACCATCGCACAGCCCGAAAATTTCGATAAGAACAAACCTATTTTAGTTATGATTACCGGTTCCGGAACACAGAACCGCGATGAGGAACTTTTCGAGCATAAGCCTTTTGCCGTAATTGCCGATCATTTCGCGAAGAAAGGGATCGCAACTTTACGGCTTGACGACCGGGGCATCGGCGGTTCCCCGGCAGGAACGGCAAACGACACTTCCTATAATTTTGCTACGGACATTAATGCAGCTGTCGACTACCTGATTTCCAAAGGATACAGAAACATCGGGCTGCTCGGCCATTCGGAAGGCGGAATGATCGCACCGATGGTAGCCACGATGAACAAAAATGTAAAATTCCTGGTGCTGATGGCCGCTCCCGGAACACCTATTGACCAGCTGCTGATCCAACAGAATGAGCGGGCCGGAAAACTGATGGGGCAAAACGATGATCAGGTCGGACAAAGCAAAAAAGTTAATTCCGAAATTTACCGCTTTATCACAACCTATTCCGGAAACGATTATGAAAAAGACCTTCAGCAGTTTCTGACTAAAAATTTTGCGGGCCAGATGGATGAAACGGCCATTCAGAATATCAGGCAACAGTCTTCCAGCCCATGGTTCAGGTATTTCATAAAATTTAACCCGGACAGCTACCTCTCGAAAGTAAAAATACCCGTGCTTGCCCTCAACGGAAGCTTTGATTTCCAGGTTTCGGCAAAAGAAAACCTCAAAGCGATCGACCAATCCCTGAAAAAAGCCGGTAATCTTAATGTTAAAACCGAAGAATTGCCCGGCCTGAATCACCTTTTCCAGGAAGCGAAGACCGGAGCCTCCTCCGAATATGCGGAAATTGAACAGACCATTTCGCCCACAGCCCTGAACCAGATGACCAGCTGGATCCTGAATCTGAAAAAGTAATGGGCAAATGCTTTCGGTAATTCTGAAAGGTTTAGTATTTTAGTAAAAAAATTCAGATATGCCTTTACAAGCTGTGCTGTTCGATATGGATGGCGTTATTGTGGATACGGAACCGCTGCACAGAAAAGCTTATTTCAAAACCTTTACCGATCTGGGAATCGAGGTCTCCGAAGGTCTGTATACTTCGTTTACCGGAGCTTCTACCAAACGGGTGTGTGAAACCCTGATCCGTGAATTCGGACTTTCCCATACCTATGAGAACATCGCGGAAATCAAAAGAAAGTATTTTAAGGAATACTTTTACAACGATGAAGACTTCGACCTGATCCCGGGAGTCCGTGAACTGATCCGGCATTATCACGAAAACGGCATCACCCTGATCCTGGCCTCTTCAGCCACCATGACTACTATTAATATGGTATTTGAAAAATTCGGTCTGGAACCGTATTTTTCAGGCAAGATCAGCGGTGCCGACCTGAAGGAATCCAAACCCCATCCTGAAGTGTTCCAGCGGGCCGCGGAAATGGCCGGCAAACCGGTGGAACACTGTCTGGTAATTGAAGATTCCACAAACGGGATCCTGGCTGCCCACCGCGCCCGTATTTTCTGTGCTGCCTACAGGAGCCCGCATTCCAAAAATCAGGATTATACGCTGGCTGATACAGTGGTTTCCGATTATTCCGATTTGGAAATTGAGAAGATTTCACAGTATTTTGCCTAAACCTCATAGGTTTTGAACTCTAAAGTAAAAGAGGCTGTCCCACATCCGGACAGCCTCTTTTATAATTTTCGGCTAAGGCCGATTGTATGTTAGTATCGGCTGAACGGACGAGCGCCTGTTCTTATCGATGCCTGAAACCAAAATTTTATTTATAACCTAAAATTTTCAGCACATCTTCCGGTTCCTGTCTTTCACGGAAAATCTCGTACTGGAGTTCCCCGTTCTCGTCCTTCTGGATCAGGATATGCCTTGGCTGCGGCATCAGGCAGTGATGGATTCCACCGAAACCGCTGATGGTTTCCTGGTACGCCCCGGTATGGAAAAAACCGATATACAAAGGCTTGGTATCGCTGAATACCGGCAGGTAGATCGCGTTGGTATGCTGTTCGGAATTGTAGTAGTCATCGGAATCACAGGTCAACCCGCCCAGGAATACCCTTTCGTAGGTATCTTCCCAACGGTTGAGCGGAAGCATGATGAAATGCCTTGAGATCGCCCAGGTATCAGGAAGCGTGGTCATGAAGGAAGAATCGATCATGTTCCATTTTTCCCTGTCGTTCTGGCGTTTCTGGGAAATGATCTTGTAGATGTTTGCGCCGCTTTCCCCTACGGTAAAGCTTCCGAATTCGGTATAGATGTTCGGTTCTTCCACGCCTTCCTCCTCACAGAATTTCTTGATCTGGGAAACGATTTCCTCTACCATGTACTGGTAGTCGTAATCAAAGTTCAGGGAAGTCTTGATCGGGAAGCCGCCGCCGATGTTCAGGGAATCCACCTCAGGAGCAATCTTTTTCAGACGCGCATACACCCGGAGGCATTTGTACAGCTCGTTCCAGTAATACGCCGTATCCTTGATCCCGGTGTTGATGAAAAAGTGGAGCATCTTCAGCCTGGCATTCGGATGTTCGGCAATTTTCTGGGAATAGTACGGAATGATGTCCTTGTATCCGATTCCCAGCCTGGAAGTATAAAATTCAAATTTCGGTTCTTCTTCGGAAGCAATCCTGATTCCGATATCGAAAGTGGTGTCGATGCTTTCCGTCAGCTTATCCAGCTCGCGGTAATTGTCCAGGATCGGCGTAATATTTTCAAAACCGCTGTTGATCATGTCTGAAATTTTCGCCAGGTAATCGTCTGTTTTAAAGCCGTTGCAGATTACTTCGATATCCTTGCTCACTTTTCCGTTCTCATACAGGGATTTTACGATGTCCATATCATAAGCGGAAGAAGTCTCTATGGAAATATCGTTCTTCAATGCCTCTTCCAGCACAAATTTGAAATGGCTGGATTTGGTACAGTAGCAATACGTATAATTCTTTTTATAATCGGTTTTCTCAAAAGCACCTTTAAACCAGCTCTTGGCTTTCTGGATATTCTGGGAAATTCTCGGCAGGTAGCTAATCTTTAGCGGAGTGCCGAATTTTTCAACAACTTCCATCAGGGGAATGTCGTGAAACAACAAATTGTTCTCAGAAACATTGAATTCCTCAGTAGGGAAATACAACGTCTGGTCAATCAGTTCCGAGTATTTTATTTTCATTTCTAAACAAGTGAATTAAGAAATGCAAAATTGCTAAAAAAGTTTGGTTTTTGAGCGTTAAATTTATTATAATTTTTCAATGAAGGGCAAGCACTTTTTCCATTGATCAGTGATCTGACGGAGCTCACTGATCCCAAAAAACTGAACAGGTTGACAGATAAGACCTTTATCCTGCTGAAAATGCACGCATCTTTGCAGAAGCCTGAAAATTTACGGATAAGATGAGCCTTACTCTGTTGATTCTTCTATGTTGTGAAGGCAGCTTAACGGTATTCCTTACCGATAAATATCAGCAGGGCACCCTTTTCATATTCAACAGCAACTTCATCCTCAACGGCGAAATTCCGGGTTCCTATCCGGGAAGTGATGCTTAAGTCTCCGTTAGTCAAAGGCCAGTTCAGCCCCCGGGTGGTTATATTTTCAACGGACGGGAACGGATACAGGGAAACCATTTTATCCTTTACTCCTTGCAAGATCACTTTTTCCGGAATAAAATAATAGGTGGAAAACGCATCATAGAACCTGATGTCCATCTGATTTTTAAAGGCGAAAGCCACCGTAAGGTTTCCCAGGAAATGGTCCTGCTCTCCTCCGCTGGCTCCAAGCACGTCTACTTTTCCATACCCTTTTTCAAGGATAATTTCCAATGCTTTCTGAAAATCGGTTTTATCCTGATCGGGAGTATAAATGAACTTTCCGTCACAGACCGGTTCGTCTTTTCCGGAATGCGAATCGAAATCCCCGGAAATAAAGTCCAGCTTTTCCGGCGGGAATCCCATTTCCTTAAGGTAGTGAAATGCACCGTCGGTACATGCTATAAGTCCGTATTCTTCCGCATCGGGAAAGGTATCAGGCGGATCTCCGTTGATGAATAATAAGGCTTTATCTTTCATTCGGGTTCCAGTATTCTTCCGGCTCGTTATTGATTTTGGAAATGTAGCGGGCCAGTACAAAAAGGTAATCGGAAAGCCGGTTCAGGTACCGGATGAGTTCCGGGCGTACTTCTTCGGATTCGTTCAGGAATACCAGCGATCTTTCGGCTCTCCGGCAGATGGTCCTTGCCGCATGAAGGAAAGTGGCCGCCGTTCCGCCCCCGGGAAGGATAAAATACTGAAGCGGGTCCAGTTTTTCGTCAAAGGCATCCATCCATTGTTCCAATTCTTCGATTTCAGTATCGGATATCACCAGCGGCAATCTTGATTTTCCGTTGGCCAGCATCAGTTTATCCGCCGGAGTGGCAGCTTCGGAGCCTACAGTTAATAGGTCAAACTGGATTTTTTTCAGCTGCCTCAGCACTTCTTCATCCTGAATCCGGCTCTTGGCAATTCCGATGAAGGAATTCAGCTCATCGATATTCCCGTAACTTTCCACGCGGACGCTGGCTTTGGAAACGCGGGTACCGCCATATAATGCAGTCTGGCCCTTGTCCCCTGTTTTTGTATAAATTTTCATAAGACGAAAATACTTTATTCCGGCAAGGCTGACAAATATTTTTCCCGGCCCTGCTTTTACTCAACCAAAGATAAAACTTCCTGACCAGTGATCAAATGCTTATATTTGTTTACTCTCCCATTTCACTCATGCCATATGAATGCTTTAGATCTTATCCTGATTATACTTTCCTTTCCTGTTATGATAACAATGATGTTTTTCAGTTTCCACAGACTTTTAAAAGCAGAAAAAAAGCTGCGAAGCAAAAGTACTGGTGACAAAAGAAAGGAATAGCTGCTATGAAAAGCATGGCAACGGAAAGCAAGGCTGAAATGATATTCGGAATAGGCCTGAAGATTTTTAAGCATTGATTTTAAAAAATTCCGTTCTGTCAGGGATCTTCCGGATTACGCATACATGTGAAGACCGAAGGTTAAGGAAAACATCAGCCCTACAAAGCAGACCGAACCTACAGTACTTTTTCTATTTCTTGATTTGCAGCTATTAACAGATAACTTCTCCGGAACTTTCAGATTTCCATCTTTTTGAGACCATTATCAAACCGTTATCATCAAATTATAAATTCCCGTTCAGCTTTACATTTCTATTTACATGAACTAAAAATGACCGGTCAAAAGACCGGCCACCTCAAATTATTTATCTACCTCCATAAGGTTGCAGGTATGCCTGATGAACGGAAATCCCGGGAATTATTTTAATTCCGAAAAAAAACAATCCGCTCCGGAATCCTGCTGACAGACTGTTGTCATTATCCGCATTTATCTTTGCTGTACAATAACAAACAAAAAAATAAATCATGACAGCAACAACAGCAACTCCCCCAAAATTTCTGACTTCCCAACAGATCCTTGAGCACTGGCAGGGACACCGGAACCTGACCAGAAGAACCATCGAAGCCTTCCCGGAAAAAGAATTATTCGAGTTTTCGATCGGCGGACTACGGCCGTTTGCCAGACTCGCCATAGAACTGATCAGCATAGGCGGACCGGGTACCAAAGGAATCGTAGAACAGCAGATGGAACCTTATGACGACGAAAAATTCGTTCCGAAGACCAAAGCGGAACTCCTTGAGAAATGGGATGAAGAAACGGAAGTCATTAACCTGTATTTCGCCCAGATTACGGAAGAGCGTTTCCAGGAAAGCTTTAATCTTTTCGGACAATATGAATTTCCGGTGTACCAGAACATTTTGTATTTTATCGACAATGAGGTGCATCACCGCGGGCAGGGCTTTGTCTACCTGAGAGCCCTGGGAATCGAGCCGCCGTTTTTCTGGGAACGGTTTTAATTCAGACCGGCCTGATTAATCAATCCGGATCTATTGTTTCACCATTTAAAACGGGTTGAAACCCGTTCCTATTGAAACAAACAAGCCTTGTTATTCAATAGAAATGGGCTTTGGCCCGTTTTATCAGGATAATGGTGAAAACGTTTTATCACAAACCTACAGATGTGCATTCTGACGTGCGCGCGGCCAAAATAAATTTCAGAACGGGTTAAAATCCGTTCGTATTAAACCCGAAACTCCTGTTATTCAATAGAAATGGGCTTCGGCCCGTTTTATCAGGAT
>JAKOOI010000081.1 GCA_022701475.1 Weeksellaceae bacterium | reverse complement strand
GGTTTTTTCTGGGCATGGCTCCTGTCGAAATCGATTTTGCCTTTGGTAATGATGCTGTCCCTCAGGAATTTTTCATTGATTTTCAGTTGGGCCATTTCCGCTTTGAACGGCCCGGAATAGGTGAAATCTTTGGAAAGGGTTTCCGCAATTACCCGGCTGTTGGGCAGGTAGCCGCTGCAGCTGGCCCCTTTTTTATTGAGGATAAAGAAGACAAAAATACACCCCGGCACCAGTCCGATGGCATAAAATTTAAGTTTTTTCATTAGAAAATTAAAAGGTTGATATCGTGATAGGTTAGCCCGAAACGGTCGCAGATGATTTTTTTTGTATGCCTGCCTTTATACATATAAAGGCTCTGTTTCATTTCATTTTTGCGGACCAGCATGTTTTCGAAGCCGCCTTCTTCGTCATAATGTAAAATGTAGGATAGGAAAAAGTTGGAAATAGCTTTGGTAGTAGTTCTCGGCATCCGGGAAGTCAGGTTCGGCAATCCGCAATGGATAACGCCATGCTTGATGATGTAAGGGTCCTCCATGGTGGTGAGTTCGGATGTTTCTATGACTTTCCCGTTATCGATGGTAATATCAATGATGACGCTTCCTTTTTTCATTTTCATTACCATATCTTCGGTAACAATAGGGGTCATGTTTAATCTGGGGAGCGCTCCGATCACTACATCGGCTCTTCGTAATGCCTTTTTCAGTTCTTTCGGATCGATGATGGAAGTGGGAACCCTGCTGTCCACCAGCGTATGGAGCCTTCTGAGCTTGGAGAGTGAATTATCGAAAACCCTGACACTCGCTCCAAGACCTATGGCTGCTTTGGTGGCAAATTCCCCTACAATCCCGGCACCTATGACCACCACTTCTGCCGGGCGAACCCCGGTGATGCCTCCGAGCATCAGCCCGTTGGACAGGGCCAGCAGTTCAGAAGCATAAAGGATGGAAACCGTTCCGGCAATTTCACCGATCAGCCTGACCAGGGCAAGCTGCTTGTATTCATCCACAATGAATTCGAAGGCAATGGCATTTACTTTCTTATCAGCCAGCTTCAGGAAGTAGGCCTTGTCCCGTAAATTGATCTGAAGCGCCGAAACCAGATAGGTATTCGGTCTCATATAATCGATTTCCTCCTCGGTAGGCGGGTTGATTTTTAAAATTAAGTCCTGTCCGAAGGCTTCTTTAGGATCGTTGGTGATCTTTGCCCCGGATTCGGAATACTGCAGATCGGTAAAGAACGAACATTCGCCGGCACCTGCTTCAATGATGATTTCATGGCCACATTCCACCAGAACCTGTACTGCATCAGGCGTGATACAGGTTCTCCGCTCATTCAGGGAAGTCTCTTTAGGGATTCCGATGCTGAACTGTTTGCCTTTTTTAATAACCTCCAGCTTTTCTTCTTTAGGCATCAGTTCTTCTTCGGTAAAAGGAGTAAAAATGTTTGTCGTGCTCATCCTTTAATTAATTAAATTCTTACAAATCGTTAGGTTAGATTCAAATTCAAAAGCAAAGATACATAATATTTATGCGAATGAAATTTCCCGGCGGTCTCCGGTATTGCTGATGCTCATTTCATGGAAAGGGATCCCGTACAGCTCGTCTTCATAGACTTCAGGCCATTCAATGATACACAGGAAAGCATGGTCCAGGTATTCCTCCATTCCGATATCGTAAACCTCTTCAATATTTTTCAGCCGGTACAGGTCAAAATGATAGACTTTCCCTTTGGGCGTGGTATATTCATTGACAATGGAATACGTAGGGGAACTGACTTCGTCTGAACTTCCCAGATTTTTCAGCAGGAATTGGGTAAAGGTGGTTTTTCCGGCACCCAGGTTCCCTTTCAGCAGGAGAACAGGATGCTGCAATCCGGCAACAACGGTTTCCGCAATATTCTGCCAGTCTTCAATATGGTAGATCGAGAATTTCATTTTTAAGCAAAGATACTTATTTATTGAATTTTTGCAGGTAAAAAAAAAAATGCAGTGACGGAAAAACAGCGCAGTTTAAACCTTGTATTCATAAAATATATAAACGGTAATCAATCAGCCGGTTATATATTTTCCGATGAAGGATTTATTTTTAAGTATTTGTAAATCAGTTTTTTGTGTGTAATGGTGAAGATTGGGGCTATAAGGAAAATTGATTTTTTTATATTATCTTTGTGAAGGTTTCCCCGTTTTCCGGGGTTTGTATTTTAATCATTTTCAGGCATATGATCTCCAAACAGACAATAGACAAAATATTCTCTACCATCCGCGTAGAGGAGATCGTTGGTGAATATGTCCAGCTGAAAAGAGCCGGTTCCAATTACAAGGGCCTCAGTCCGTTTCATGATGAGAAAACCCCCAGTTTCGTAGTTTCTGCCGCCAAGCAGATCTGGAAAGATTTTTCAACGGGAAAGGGTGGAACAGCCATTTCGTTTCTGATGGAAATCGAGAATTTCACCTATCCTGAAGCACTGCGCCATGCCGCCAAAAAGTACGGGATCGAGATTGAGGAAGACCAGAAAGATTTTTCCCCTGAAGCCCGGCAGGCCAATACGGAGCGGGACCTGCTGTACAAAATCCACGAAGTGGCCAATCATTACTACCAGGAATTCATGTGGGATTCCGAGGAAGGGAAGTCCATCGGTCTTTCGTATTTCCGGGAACGTGAGCTGAAAGACGAAATCATCAGGAAATTCCAGCTGGGATATTCCCCGGAGAAAA
>JAKOOI010000066.1 GCA_022701475.1 Weeksellaceae bacterium | reverse complement strand
TTTCTTTTAACTGATGCAAATGTAGGTATAGAATCCCGGATCCGGAATTTTTACAGCCATTAATCTAAGATGATTTTGATACCGTTTTTCTATGACCGGGACCGGGCAGTGCCTGATCAGCGGATACTAGGTATAAAACAAAGAATTTTCAGACAGACAAAACCGGTATTTCATCAGCAGCTCAGCAGTGCTTATCAAATTTTTACTGTGAAATGAAATACCGGTCCTGTTAAAAAAAAGGTGGTTTAAAGATCATTAAACCACTTGTAAATATCAACTGTTGACGCTATACTCAATTTTTTTCTCAGCCTGTTTTTGCGGTTCTGTATGGCTTTCGGAGTAACGAAAGTGTATGTTGCAATTTCTTTGGTGGTTAAATTGAGTTTCAGATAGATGCAAAAAATCAGTTCAGAGTTTTTAAGATTGGGCTGAATGGCAGACAGTTTATTAAAAAATTCGGGGTCTACCAGCCTGAACTTGCTCAACAGCCTCGGAGAATTATCTTTTGCCAATGCCAGGATTTCATCCTGTACAAAAATCTTCTGGTTTACATCTTCTAAATTGAATTCGGTCTTTTCGTTTTTCATAATATTTTCTCAACTCTACTAATTTCTGTTGCTTTTATAATAATATAATAAGCGCCAGCATTATTTCATTCCTCACACACTACTTCATGGCAGAGTTTCAATGCTCATTTTGATGAAGCCTGTTATCGAATGCTTACTATTTTATTATTTTCAAAAATAGGTCTGCTCGGTAGTACTCACATTTTTCGTTGTTTTGGCTTTTTCAGCTAAAAATATCATCAAAATAATGACAATTTATTTTTTACTTAAAGGCAAAGAAATAAAAAATGATCAGAATTTCATCCAATCGAAATACCACATACATACCACGCCGGCCTTTTTTCAATACTTCCCTTCCCTGGGCATCGGGATCTTCCGTATTTCAAATCTCTGAGAACAAAACTAGAGTTTTACCAGGTCTCTTTTTATGATTCTAATCAATAGTATCAAAAAAGTGATTTATTTTTTGCGGACCGGTCATATCATCAAGCTTCAGCACAAAATTACGCGCAGCAGGAGCGTCTGGGAAAGGCCTTTAATTCACTCTAATCATAAATTACATTCTCCTGCTCCGGCACCTGGATCATACATCTGATACAACATTCCATCATTTCCGCTATTTATTATATCATTATGGGATAATATCCGCCTTATTTATTTTTATTTTTGATCGTCCGAGGATCTGATAACGGATAGAGGCTGTCTACAGAAAAAACCAAGCGGTTAAGAAAAAGAACAATTACCGGTTCAGCAATTCCTGAAATTCCCCGAGGTATTTCGAAAGATGGAACCCGTCTGCCAGTCCGTGATGGGCTTCCACGGAAACCGGCAGAAATTTCCTTTGGTCTCTGATGCTGAATTTTCCAAATGTAATTTTAGGTACGGATTCTGTTTTATCAAGCGGGGTCGGATGAAGCAATGCCGAAAATGAGTTCCACGGTATCGTGGAATGCCGGATGAGATCTTTCCCCAGCTCCCCATTGTTCATCCGCAGCCCTGTGGAATTCCGTACCTCTTCTATTTCCTGCTGAAGCACCTCATTAAAGGTATGGAAATCTTCTGAAAACGGAATATAGGCAAATCCGAAAGTCCCGTCTGCCCTTCCGATGGTTGTTCCTGCATGGACGGTATCATATAAAACCACCTGACCGTCAAGAATACGCAGTTTCAGCTCATCCACCCTGTTTGCCGCAGCCATGGAAGCATGCATATAGGCAGCGAAAAAAGAGTGGCCCAGGTCTTTTGCATATTCATACATCCGGCTACACTCTACTTCCGTAGTAAATCCGAAATACGGGCTTGCCATATGGGAAAAAAAATGAAAATGTTCCTTTCTGTTCCAGTTTTCGATATCGATGATCTTCATATTTTTTTCACAAAATTCCGTAAGATTTATGAGTAAAAAAAATTCCGGTGCATTTTTCTGCCTGACCGGCCGGTTTTTTGATGTCAGAAATTTTGCGGGATCCCCTGCCGGACGTCAGGGTAAAATTCCGAAATTTACAGGATGAACAAAGGCAGTATACAAAATTTTGCTGCTGTTTTAATTGATGCATATGGAAAAACGGAACAACCTCTACCACCTGAACCTTCGGGAGGTTTCTCTGAAAGATGGTACGGAAGGCAGCAAAAAAATGTCTTTCACTTTCAGCAATCATGATGATCTTTTCGAAATTTTTGAACGGTTAAAAACCAAAAATATATTTGAAGATGAGCAGACGGCCCACGAATTTGCACTGGGTCTAAAGCTTTTTACTGAGGTGATGATTGCGCAGAAAGACCATCCTTTATTTGAAGAGCTCAGACCGTCTGTAGTGCAGTTTATGAAGAAACTCAAAAGCATGTAGTACAGCAGGTCACCGAAATACTTAAACTTACCAGATTAATATTCAAATTATGAACGAAGAAAAATTAGGCTTTATCGGATTAGGAAACATGGGATATCCGATGGCGAAAAACCTTGAAAAAGCGGGCTTTCCGCTTTCTGTATTCAACCGTACTGCTGAAAAGGCAGAAGATTTTAAGCAGTTATCAACCGTATATTCAGGCATCCCGGATCTGATTGCCGGCAGTGATATTATTTTTACGATGCTCACGGACGACAACGCTTTACAGTCTGTCTACGAAGAAATCCTGAGGCAGAAGCTGGAAGGAAAACTCTTTATCGATATGAGTACGGTTTCTCCCGGGGCTACAAAAGAAATTTCTGCTGCGGTAAAAATCAAGGAAGCGGGTTTTATTGATGCGCCGGTAGCCGGAAGTACGGTGCCGGCTGCCGAAGGAACACTGATCATTATGGCAGGCGGTGAAGAAAAAGACCTGCAACGGGCCATGCCTTATCTGCAGAAACTGGGGAAAAGCGTCCGTCACCTGGGAGGAAACGGAAAAGGCATTGCCGCTAAACTGTCGGTCAATTATTTCCTTTCAACCCTGTACCAGGGACTTGCAGAAACCATTGTTTTGTCGGAGAAACTGGGAATCGGAAGACAGGAAATGCTGGAAATCATTAATGAAAGCGCAAGTGGCAGCGGAGCAACCAGGGTGAAGACGCCGCTTTTGGTAAAAGATCAGTATGATCCCGCTTTCGCCCTGGACCTGATGCTGAAAGATGTTCTGCTGGCCAGAAATGCCGGGGCGGATCTGCCATTATCAGAAATCCTGATCAGGACTTATCAGTCGGCCCATGATGCCGGTTTCGGAAAGGAAGATGTCATCGGGATCATCAATTACCTGAAAAAATACAGTACATAAAACAGTTGGATTCAAACGGGCTCAGATGTCCGTTTTTTTTATGATACAACTGGATCTCCTGTAACATCTCTATGGATCTTTTTTTTCCTGTTCTTCCCGATGTAAACGAATGACAAAAAGGGCCAGATCCGTAACGGCCCTGCTCCTTGTGAAATTCATCTCACGCGTGGTAAGAACATTGCTGTTCAATCCCTAAGGAATACGTAAAAAAAGAACAATGAAAGACTTTACTACTGCTTTTTTCTTCGCGCGGCTGCCGGTTGCCGTTTCGCTGCTCGGCCACGGATTGGTACGGCTTCCAAAGCTCCGGGCGTTC
>JAKOOI010000024.1 GCA_022701475.1 Weeksellaceae bacterium | reverse complement strand
GCCCCAGATGTTGAGCGTTACATCACGCTGCAGAACCATTTTGTCACCGACCAGATCCGGAAGTTTTATTTTCCCGAAAGCCGGCTGATGACTGAAAAAAACCATCAGAAAGGTCAGTTTAATTAGAATCAATGGTCTGAAATACCCGGTTTTCATGTTGAATGTATTTTAAATTTAACATCAGGATTAATGAATAACAAATCCGCCTTTGGACTGGATTTCTATTTTTAATTCCCCATTTTTGCTAATGGTTACGGATTTTTCGGAAGTCATTCCTTTTGCATCATCATTGATGAATTTTAACGTCTTTCCGGCCAGCATCGGAAGTTTCAAAGTCATTTTCTGAACGGAGTTTTCAGCATTCACGCCGGCAATGTACCATTGATCCTGATGTCTTCTGGCGATAACGGAATATTTTCCGGGATAGCCGTCGATGAAAACCGTTTCGTCCCACAAGGTCGGAATTTCTTTCATAAAATCAAGCTCGAATTTCGGAGCGTCCTCCAGGTTGTTCGGCATGACGGCAAACATCTGAACCGGGTTTTGGAATAAAACGGCGGTGGCCAATTGGAAACCATCGGTTGTATATCGTTTATTTTTCTCCGTATTGGATTTGGTTAAATATTTATTCAGGAACGTTCCGCCGAATTCCATGCTTCCGACCGTATTCCGGATGAACGGGTGCAATGATGCGAAGAAAGCTTCCTGCTTGCGGACATCTTCGGAGAAATAAAGCATTTCGGAGGCCAGGACGGCTTCGCTTCCGGCATAATTCGGGTACATTATTTCCCAGCCTCTCGGTAAAGTAGCGCCGTGGAAAATTATTGTTAATCCGAAATCATTGGCATCGGAAAGGATGTCTTCGTACAGCTTCATCGTTTCCTGCTTGTCACCGCCGAAGAAATCAACTTTCAGTCCTTTTACACCGATTTCTTTCAGCCATTTCATTTCTTTTTTACGTTCGATGGCAGAGCTCATTTTGTTTCTCGGGCCCATCGGTGCATCATTCGCCGCTCCGTTGGAATTGTACCAGAGCATTACGCCTACGTTTTTGGATTTCGCATACTGAACAAGTTCCCTCATCCTGTCTTTGCCGATGTTTTTGTCCCAAAGCGCATCCATCAGGATAAACTGGTAGTTCATTGCCGCGGCAAGGTCGATGAATTTCTTCTGGTCGTCGTAGTTCATGCTGTTATCCTGCCACAGGATCCAGCTCCAGGTCGATTTTCCGAAACTGTATTTCTGTGAAGGCGCATACATCGGTTCCACAACATCAAAAGGAATCGTGGTTTCAACAATCGGCTTTAAGGATTCGCCAACCGTGATCGTTCTCCACGGTGTTTTTCCCGGCAGTGAAATCGCTGTTCCTGTACTTCCGAAGCCATTGTTTTCCGCCATATCCGGGTACGCGACTTTATAAAGATTCTTTTCCGGTGTGGTATCCAGATGGGAAGCGCAGTACAGGCTGTTCACACCGGTTTCGGAAAGCAGGATCCAACCATCGTTTCCAACATGGAAAAGTCCCGGGAAGACGTAGCCATAATCGCTTTTCATTCCCAATTCCGCATCGGCTTTGTAGCCGCTTTCGTAGCTTGGAGCGGTTCGGGCAAAACCGGTCATCGGCTTCATCATCGGAGAAAGGAAGGTCGTGGTTTGCGAAGGAAACCGGTACCCCGTCATTTCCGACTGTACCACGGCACTCAGACGGTCTTTCATCGGCTGAATGTCGTACCGGAAAGCGATATTGTTATTGCTCACCTGGAATTCAATCCCGATGTTGTATTGGTCTGCATTGCTGAAATTTACCGTCAATGCATTAGCCTTGTAATTAACCTCCGATTTTTTGATTTTCTCGTTGGTGTAAGTTTTGGAAACCTGGTCTTTTTTGCTGTCGATAAATTTTAAATTTTTGGAAAAATCAGATTCGTTGGTAACAAGGCCCAACGGTGATTTTTCCAGCATGGTTTTCCCCTGAAAAGTCACATTGTACAGCGCTTTTCCGTCTTCTGAGAAGACATTCAGCTTCAGCTTTCCGTCAGGGCTCGAGACTTCGGCGACTTGGGCAAAAACGGTATTCAGGAAGAGAATGCCCAGGATGATTGATAGTTTTAAAAATAGTTTATTCATAATCATTTATTTTCAAGAAAGGTCCAGTAATCGAAAAACATCACATCTTTTGCGGCTTTTCCGTTAAACACAAAATACAGGTCGTGAACGCCGGTTGTTTTTTCCTTCACTTCGGCTTTCACGGTTTCCCAGCGGTCGTCGCCTCCGGTGAGCGGAACTTTTACCGTGGTCACCACCGGTCCGTTAAGGCTGTCCAGGTGAACATGCATCGTTACCTCGCTGTTGTGCGTGGTTCCTACCCTTGCGGAAAACGTCGCCGCTCCTTTTTTACCGAAATCTACGTTTTTCACACGGGTGTACGCCCGGCTTTTTTTAGCCTTGACAAAAACACCGGCTTCTTTGTTCTGATACGATTTTACATTTTCCGACCAGGCGATGGTTTCGGCCTGGTTGAAACTGTACGGATTGACGGCTGCAATGGCTTTGGTGATTCCATTCGTCATTTTAATGGGCGAAATGGAACCGTCTTTATTAAAATTAAGTTCTTCGATGCTCACTGACCTTGTAAATCCGCTTCCGCCAGGCAACGCTCCGTTGTGATAGAAAAAGTAAGTTTTCCCTTTGAAATCAATGACTCCCGGATGGTTGGTAAACGATTTCCCTTCGGTTGGCATCACAATTCCGCCGTATTTCCATGGTCCCTGCGCACTTTTGCTGGTGGAATAGCCAATGAATTCAGGGAGCGGACCGCCCGGCCAGAAGAGGTAATACAGGTTTTTCCTTTTGTAGAGCCACGGGCCTTCCTCGTATTTCGTTGGTCTTTCTGGGTTTTCTTTTCCGTCCCTTTTGCCGAAAGATTCTGCGGTCATCGGAACTTCCGTAATATCGCCGGAATAGGAAATCATATTTTCATTCAGCTTGACATATTTCAACTTCGGGTTCCCCCAATACATGTGGGCCTGACCGTCATCATCCACGAAAACGGTCGGATCGATATCGCCCCATTCGCTCTGTACCAAGGGTTTTCCCAGCGGATCATGAAACGGCCCGAACGGACTGTTGCCCACCGCCACACCGATCGCGCCTTTGTTATTGGTTTTCGACCACATCGGGACGTACATGAAAAATTTGCCGTTTCTTTCGACGCATTGCGCGGCCCAGGCATCCCGCTTGGCCCAGTCGAAATCATTGTAGGAAAGGATGGTTCCGTGATCGGTCCAGTTCACCATATCGTCGGTGGAATAGACTTTCCAGTCGTTCATGGTAAACCAGGTGGAATCGTCTTCATCATGCGTGGTATACACATACAGCCTTCCGTTGTAAACCATCGGTGCCGGATCGGCGGTGTAATTGGTCTGGATGATGGGATTCTGGGCGAACAAATTCGCTGAGCATCCGATCAGGAGAAGGCCGAGTATGGATTGTAAGGTCTTTTTCATATTTTCTATTTCATTTTTTTTGAGTACTAAAAGCGTTTTATATAACCGCAAAAGTCACAAAAGCTTTTAACACATGAGGCACATTAGATTTTTTAGTTAAAAACGTTGCGTATATTTTAGAGCACATAAGATTAAAAATCTTTGATTTTTAAAAGCTTTTTTGAACTTATTTAACGTATTACATTTAACTTTAATAAGCGATATCAATATCTTTTGTGACTTTTGTGGTTAAAAATTAATT